>NZ_AWFE01000001.1:0-204866 GCF_003263315.1 Hyphomonas sp. GM-8P | reverse complement strand
CGACCTGCATCATGCCGGCATGCATGTGGTAAAGCAGGTGGCAGTGGAACGCCCAGTCGCCGACATGGTCTGCCGAGACATCGAAGGAGAGCTTCTCGCCCGGTTTCACGATCACCGTGTGCTTGCGGGGCTTATGGTCGCCGCCGCCATTGACGAGTTCGAAGAACATGCCGTGCAGATGGATCGGGTGCGGCATCATCGTATTGTTGATCAGCGTCACCCGCAGGCGCTCGCCTTCATGGAAGATGATGGGCTCCGTCACTTCGGAGAACTTCACCCCGTCGAAACTCCACATGTAGCGTTCCATGTTGGAGGTGAGGTGGATCTCCATCTCGCGGCCCGGCGGGCGCAGGTCCGGATTGCGGGTCAGGCTGCGCAGCTGGGAATAACGCATTACGCGGTGGCCCACGTCTTCAAGGCCGATGCCCGGCTCGTCGAGACGGCTCATCGGCATCATGGCGACATTTGCGACACCGGGGCCGCGTTTGATGGTTTTCTTCTCCACCGGCCAGCCGGCATCCTCAGCCATGCCGTGTGCGGAATGATCCATGGCCATATCGCCCATCTCATGGCCACTCATGTCGTGGCCTTCATGACCGGACATTTCCATTCCGCTCATGTCATGGCCCATTGTGGCGTGGTCCATTTCCGAATGGTCCATCTCGCTCATGTCCATGCTGCCATGATCCATGCCCATGTCCTTCATGGTCAGCGTCGGCACGGCCCGCAGGGCAGGGGCCTCGGCGCGCATGCCGGGTTGCGGACCGAAGGTCGCGACCGCCTGTCCGGACCGGTCGATGCTCTCCGCGACAAAGGCATAGGCATGCTCGTCCTTCGGCTCGATGATGACATCATAGGTTTCGGCGACGCCCATCTGGAACTCGTCGACCTCCAGCGGCTGCACGTTCAGGCCGTCGGCGGCGACAATGGTCATCGGCAGGCCCGGCAGGCGCACATTAAAGATCGTCATCGCCGAGGCATTGATGATGCGCAAGCGCACGCGCTCGCCCTTTTTGAACACGCCGTTCCAGTTGTCGGCGGTCGAATGGCCGTTGATCAGATAGTGATAGGTCGCGCCGGTCACATCGGCGATATCTCGCGGCGACATCCGCATCTGGCCCCACATGGCGCGCTCGTTCCAGGCGGCGCCGAGGCCGCGCGCCTGCGCGTCCTTCAGGAAGTCGCCCACGGTGCGCTGCTGGTAATTGTAGGCATCGCTCATCTTCTTCAGCTTTGCGAAGATCCGGTACGGGCTCTCGAAGCTCCAGTCGGAGAGGACCAGCACATATTCCCGGTCATAGGCGACCGGGTCGTGATGATGCGGATCGATGATGATCGGCCCGTAGTGCCCTTCCTGCTCCTGCAGGCCGGAATGGGAATGGTACCAATAGGTGCCCGATTGCGGCACGGCATATTTGTACGTGAACGTCTCGCCCGGCCGGATACCGGGGAAGGTGACGCCCGGCACGCCGTCCATCTGGAACGGCACGAGAAGGCCATGCCAGTGAATGCTGGTGTCCACGTCCAGCGTGTTGGTCACATTGAGTGTGATTTCGTCGCCTTCGCGGAAACGGATCAGCGGCGCGGGCAGCGTGCCGTTGACGCCGACGGCTTCGCCGGCACGTCCGTCGATCCGCACGGGGAAGCGCCCGACGGAAAGATTGAACTCCGTGGCGGTCTCCCTGGGGAGGCCGGTATTGCCGTCACTGGCGCTGCGGGCCCAGGCCGGCAACAAGGCGGCGGGCAGCATGGACGAAAGCCCCATCAGGGCGCTGCCCTGCAGGAAATGACGTCGATTGAACATGGGAATGATCCTTCTGAATTGAGGGGGAAACGGCATTGGCGGCGGGCGCGCAAAGGCGCGGCCCACCGGGCCGGTCTCAATTCAGGAGGCGGGTTTTCAACTGGAGCGGCGTCAGCCGAGGCGGGCCGGACGCTTCGTAGAGCGTGTATTTCGGCGGCCGCATGGGGGGCGCCGAGACCCTGAATGCCTCGGACGGCAGGAAGACCGCCGGGGCCGTGCTGACAGGCAGCAGGGGAGTGGCCATCGCCTGCGGGGCCTTGGCGATCAGGTCATAGTCAGCATTGCAATGCGGGCAGGCCGATTTGTCATGATGCGGTGTCTGGGTTTCATCGCAGGCATGCCCGGCTGGCATGCTGTGCGCCATTTCCATTGCGGCCGGTGCCTGTTCCTGCGGCGCATCACAGGCGCAAAGCGCCTGCTGGGCAGCGAAGAACAGGGCCAGGCCTGCCAGGAAGAAGGATCTCAGAATGACCATGCTCACTGCCTGCGGGGCTCCCGGCTGGCCGGGAGCGCGTTCCGGACCAGATAAGCACCCTCCGGGACGTTTTCAAAATAACTTTGCTGTGGAGGCGTTGCCGGGCGGGTAGGACATCGATGCGCGCCGAGTCTGAAAATCGACCCGATTTCTGCCCCGTTTTCGCCGCCTGCGAATGCGAATAGGCTTGCATCATGCCTGAGACACTGCCCGGCAATTTCGTTCCGTCTCCCGCCCGCGGGCGGGTGCTCGTCTTCGATTCCGGGGTCGGGGGCCTGACGGTTGCGGAGGAGATCCGCGCGCTCGGCCCGGCGCTTGGCGTGCACTATGCTGCCGATTCCGGTTTCTTTCCCTATGGCGACAAGTCAGACGAAGCCCTGCGAGAGCGCCTGCCGAAAGTGGCCAAGGCGCTGTGCGACCGGGTGAAGCCGGACGTGTTCGTCATCGCCTGCAATACCGCCTCGACGCTCGCGCTGCAGGACGTGCGCGCGGTGCTCGACATCCCGGTTGTCGGCACCGTGCCGGCAATCAAGCCGGCTGCCCAGCTCACCCGCACCGGCACGGTCGGCCTGCTGGCAACGCCGGGCACGATCCGCCGGGCTTACACATCCGAACTGATCGAGACGTTCGCCGGCCACCTGCATGTCATCATGCATGGCAGTATCGAACTTGTCCGCCTGGCCGAAGCGCATGCGCGCGGCGAGGACATTCACATCGACCGGTTTGCCGAAGTGCAGGCGCCTTTGTTCGAGGTGCCGGGCGGGGAGAAGATCGATACGATCGTGCTCGCCTGCACCCATTTCCCGCTTGTGCGCGGCCAGCTGATCGCCAGCGCGCCCCAGCCTGTCAGCTATGTCGACTCAGGCGCAGCCATCGCCCGCCAGACAATCCGTGTGCTGCCGGCAGATACGAAGGCGCGTGGCATCGGCGGCCACGCCTTCCTGACGAGTTCGCCCGAAGACGAGGCGGATCTCGCGCTCGTCCTCAGGCGATACGGTTTTCCGGAACTTCAGCGCGTTGCCATCGACCCGATGGACACGACTTCGGCGCCGATCGACCCGTAGAGCGTCGGCCACGGGGCGTCCTGCACTTCCACCACTTCGGTTTCGCCGAAGCCGTTGAAGCGGCTGGACATGGCACGGCCATAGGCGCCGAGATTGCCGAATTCGATATAGTCGCCCTCGGCCAGGCCCGCCGGCAGCATGATCTCTTCCGGGAACTTGTCGGTCGAATCGCAGGTCGGGCCGTACACGGTGTAAGCCGTCATGCCATGCAGCTTGCGGCCGTCGCCAGCAATGGCGCGCTTCGGGAAGTTCCAGCGCTCGTGCACCGCATCGTAGAGGGCGCCATAGGAGCCGTCATTGATGTAGAGCGCGCCATCTTTCGCCAATTCGATACGGCACAGCAGGCTTTCCGACTCGGCGCAGAGCGCACGGCCCGGCTCGCACCACAGTTCAGCGTTTTCGAGAACGAACATGTTCTCGAACGAGGCTTCGACCATGGCGGCATAAGCGTCCAGCGAAGGCGGGGCGTTGTCTGCATAGATCGACGGGAAGCCGCCGCCGACATCGACGATGTCGACCGTGACACCTGCGGTGATGATGATGCGGGAGACGTCGGCCATGGCGGTTGCCCATGCCGTCGGCTGCATCGCCTGGCTGCCCACGTGGAACGACACGCCCAGCTCGTCTGCATAACGGCGGGCTTCGCGCAGGATCTCTGCAGCGTCGTCTGCACCGGCGCCGAACTTGCCGGCCAGCGGCAGGGCCGCGCCGTCGCAAGACACAGCAACACGGACGATGATCGTCAGGTCCGTCGCGTAGCCGGTTTCCTCGAGGATCTTGTTCAGCTCCGTCATCGTGTCGGTGACGAAGATGCGCACGCCGAATTCCTTGTAGGCACGGGCGATGGCACGGCGATTCTTCACCGGGTGCAGGAACGCAATGCGGGCTTCCGGGAACCGGGTACGGATCAGTTCGACTTCCGTGTCGGAGGCGCAGTCGAAGCTGCGCACGCCGCCGGCCCAGAGCGCGTCCAGAACATGCTCGGCCGGGTTTGCCTTCACGGCGTAGAACGGCTCGGCCGAGAACGAGTCATGGAACCATTTAGCGGCCGCAGTGACGCGCTCCGGACGGAAACACCATACGGGCAGGTCCGGCTGGGACGCACGAACAACATGAATGGGAGTAGCATAGGAGTGCATGACACCTAACCTCCAAAGGGCTTTTAACCAGCTTTGGGCGTTAGTACGGGGGCCCCCACCGAGTGGGTTAGCGCAGAGTGTCCGCCACATCTCTTTATTTCGAAGGGGCATGTAATGGACTACATCCGGGCGTGCAAGTGAATTTTTGGGCCGGGACTGAAATTTTTCACGAAACCTTCTTCATCCCGGCCTGTAGCAGTTACTGAAGAAGTCCTACCTTGTTTGGCGCCGGCCCGGATTCCGGATAGAGGCAGGCGCAACTGGGAAAGAGTCAGGCATGACACGCGCACTCTCTTCAGGCCTTGCGCCAATCCTTGCAGCCGCGGCCTTGTTGTTGGCGGCGGCGTGCGGACGCACGGACCTGTCAAAGCTGGAAGTGGGCGACCGGATCGTCACGCCATCCATCACCGGCGTGGATGCCGAAAAGATCAAGATTGTCGGATCGTCCACCGTCTCGCCCTTCGCCACGGCGGTTGCCGAACAGTTTGGCGCCGTCACCAAATGGCCGACACCGGTGGTGGAGACGACCGGGACGGGCGGCGGCTTCAAGGCCTTTTGTCTCGGCACGGGGCCGTCGCAGCCTTCGATCTCGGACGCGTCCCGCCCGATCAAGGAAGGGGAGCGGGCGCTTTGCGCTGCCAATGGCGTCAACAATCCCGCCGAAATCCGCGTCGGTTACGACGGTATCGTCATCGCCAATTCCAAGGCCGGGCCTGATTTCGACATCACCAAGGCCGAGCTCTACCGCGCGCTCGCCATGGAGCTGCCGGACGGTGAAGGCGGTTTCGTGCCCAATCCGTACAAGTCGTGGAACGAGGTGAGCCCGTCTCTCCCGGATGAGCCGATCCTCGTCTTTGGTCCGCCGCCGACCTCCGGTACGCGCGACGCTTTCGTCGAGCTCGGCATGGAGCATGGTGCGCTGGAGGATCCGCAGATGGCCGCACTGCGCGAGCAGGACGAGACGGCCTTCCTGCAACGTGCCCGGACGATCCGCACCGATGGCGCCTGGATCGACTTCGGCGAAAATGATGCCGCAGTCGTGCAGGCGCTGACCAAGACGCCGGCGGCCATCGGCATTCTTGGCTTTTCCTTCCTTGAGCAGAATTCAGACCGTGTGAAAGCCGGGCTCCTGTCCGGTGTTTCGCCGGACTTCGTGCATATCAAGGACGGGGAGTACGGCCTCTCCCGCATGCTCTACATCTATGTGAAGCGCGAGAATCTGGGTGTTGTGCCGGGGATCGCCGAGTTCGTGCAGGAATTCATATCCGATGGCGCCATGGGGCCGGATGGTTACTTGCTCGAAAAGGGCCTGATTCCGTTGACCGAAGAAGACCGTGCGGTCGAACAGGCGCGCGCTGCAGAGCTGAAAGACGCGCCCGCAGACTAGGGCGCCTTCGCCTAGGGCTTGTCGTCCGGCTCCTCGGAGGTTTCCGGTGCTTCCTTCGGTTTCGGGCTGAGGTCCAGCAGGGGCGGGATCACCAATTCCAGCGGTTTCTTGCGACGCCGTAGGCGGATCTTCTGCCAGAAACGTTTCCGCGCCGGTGCGGGCAGGGGCTGCAGGTTTTCGATGAACGCTTCTGCGCAGGCCCGCCAGCTATAGCCTTCGGCATATTTGCGGCACGTCTCGCGGTTGAGATCGAGGCAGGCGATCGCGCCTGCGGCGAGGTCTCCGTCGACCGGCGTGATGGTGCCGGCATTCGAGCCCGGGATCACATCGCGCGGGCCGGTCGCATCATAGGCGGCTACCGGCGTGCCGGACGACATGGCCTCCAGGACGACCAGGCCAAACGTGTCCGTCAGGCTGGGGAACACGAACACGTCCGCGCTGGCATAGACGGTGGCGAGGTCCTCATTGAACCGCGCCCCGAGGAATTTGACGTCCGGATAGCGCTTCTTGAGTTCCTCGCGCTGCGGGCCGTCGCCGACGATGACCTTGGTGCCGGGCAGGTCCAGCTCGGCAAAGGCTTCGATATTCTTCTCCACCGCCACGCGGCCGACATTCAGGAAGATCGGGCGCATCAGGCCCTCGAACGGATCGCCTGGCTGGCCTTCCTCGATCCGGCGGGACGGGTTGAAAAGGTCCGTATCCACCCCGCGGCCCCAGGCGACGAGATTGATGAAGTTCTTGACCCGCAGCTCCTCCACCATGGAGGGCGTCGGCACCATCACCTTGCCGGAATACTTGTGGAACCAGCGGACGAAATTGTAGCCCCAGGAGATCGGGATCGGCAGGCGGGCGCTCACATATTCCGGGAAACGGGTGTGATAGGCGGTCGAAAAGGGGTGCTTGATCTTCAGGCACATGGCCCGGCCTGCCATGCCCAGCGTGCCCTCGGTCGCGATATGGATGGCGTCCGGCTCGAATTCGTTGAACCGTTCCTCGATTTCACCCCGGGCGAACAGGGCAAGCTTGATTTCGGGATAGGTCGGCAGCGGCATGGTCATGAACCCCTGACCAGGATGCACGATCTCCCATTCATGGCCCAGCGCCTCTGATTCGGCGATAACGCGCTTCATGGTGCGCACGACGCCGTTGACCTGAGGGTCCCAGGCGTCTGTCACGAGCATGATCCGCATGTGGACTCCCATCAATGCCACGCAGCCGAGCGCAACATGGCGGGCTTGGGCGGTATGGTAAAGGCCTGAAACGCTGTCCACTCCCCTCGCAACCGGCCGTCGAAGTCGATATAGATTTTCCCTGAATTCGGTGGAACCCGTACAAGTCCTGCCCCGTTAGTACGTTTTTGTGCCAAAACCATTGCCAGAAGGGAACTCTATTTATGTCCGACACCCTTGCCGCCACTCGGTTCGTCTGGGACGCGCTCGATTCCAACAAATTTGTGGATGAGGAGGCGTTGCTGGAGGATCTGCTGAAGGAGACACCCGTCAGCGACGATCTGCGACAGGCGGCCATGCGGCGGGCGCTCGACCTCGTCGAGACGGCGCGGGCGACCGGGCGCCGCAAGGGTATGATGGAGAGTTTCCTGGAGGAGTTCGGCCTGTCGAACGCCGAGGGCCTCGCCCTGATGTGCCTTGCCGAGGCGCTGTTGCGCGTGCCGGACGCCGAAACCCGCGATGACCTGATCGCCGAGAAAATCCGCTCGGGAAACTGGGGCTCGCATCAGGGCCAATCGGAATCCTGGCTGGTCAATGCGTCCACCTGGGGCCTGATGCTGACGGGCCGTGTGATCGGTGTGCCTGCGGCGGCCAAGAAAGGCCCCGGCCATTTTGTCTCCAGTCTCGTGCGCGAAAGCGGCGAGCCGGTGATCCGCGCTGCCATGATGCAGGCCATGCGGATCATGGGCGAGCAGTTCGTCCTTGGCCGGAACGTGAAGGACGCGCTAAAGCGCGGCACCCGGATGGTCCGCCAGGGCGATGCGGCGAATTTCAGTTTCGACATGCTGGGGGAGGGCGCCCGCACTGCCGCCGATGCCGAACGCTATCTGAAAGCCTATCAGGGCGCCATCGAACAGGTTGCCGCCAGCAAGGACAAGTCCGTTGCGCCGGAAGCGTCCAATGGTGTGTCGGTCAAGCTCTCCGCGCTGCACCCGCGCTATGAGGCGGTCAATGAGGCCCGCGTGATGGAGGAGATCTATCCCGGCCTGCTGGGGCTCTGCAAACAGGCGGCGGATGCGAACATCAATCTTTGTCTTGATGCGGAGGAAGCCGACCGGCTGGTCATCTCGCTCAAGCTGATGGAGGCTCTTGCGCGCGAACCGTCCCTGAAAGGCTGGAACGGTCTCGGCATTGCCGTGCAAGCCTATCAGAAACGCGCCCGCGGCGTGATCGAGAAGCTGAAGCAGCTGGCTGGCGACACCCGCCGGCGTTTCATGGTGCGTCTTGTGAAAGGTGCTTACTGGGATAGTGAGATCAAGCACGCCCAGGTCGAAGGTTTCCCGAACTTCCCGGTCTTCACGACCAAACAGGGCACGGACTTCCACTATCTTGCCTGCGCCAAACAATTGCTGGAGGCGAGCCCGGTCCTCTATCCGCAATTCGCGACCCACAATGCCCACACGCTGGCGACGGTGGACCTGATGGCAGAC
The DNA here is from genome assembly GCF_003263315.1 of Hyphomonas sp. GM-8P. Lineage (NCBI taxonomy): Bacteria > Pseudomonadati > Pseudomonadota > Alphaproteobacteria > Hyphomonadales > Hyphomonadaceae > Hyphomonas > Hyphomonas sp. GM-8P. The sequence continues at coordinate 196,338 of NZ_AWFE01000001.1, read as the reverse complement.
TCCATGGGCGTGACCGCATTCGAATTCCAGCGCCTGCACGGCATGGGCGAGGCGCTCTACGCCGCGGCCAAGGCTGGTAGCAAGGTGCGGGTCTATGCGCCTGTCGGTGCGCACAAGGATCTGCTGCCCTATCTCGTCCGCCGCCTGCTGGAGAATGGCGCGAACACGAGTTTCGTACATTCCTTCCTCGATCCGGACGTGCCGGCCGAACAGGTCGTTGCCGATCCGATCACCAAGGTCGAAGCTGGTCCGCGTCGCCATCCGCGCATTCCCACGCCGCCGCGCCTTTACGGGCCGGAGCGGCGCAATTCCTCCGGCATGGACCTGTCGCAGCAGAATGTACGCGACGACATCGCCGGAGCGATCCGCATCTTCCGCGACAGCCCGGCCATCGCTGCGGGCGCCATCGTCTCCGGCAAACCGGACACGGGCGGGGGCGAGCTGTGCCGCGTGCCGTTCCACACGGAAACCGTGCTCGGGGCCTGCAAGGAAGCCAGCGAAGAGGCGATGGACCGCGCGCTCGATGCAGCCGTCAAGTTCCAGCCGGAATGGGACAAGCTCGGCGGGCCGCAGCGGGTAAGCCACCTTCGCGCCATGGCCGAAGCGCTGGAAAGCAACATGCCGCGCCTCATCGCCCTGATGGCACGCGAGACCGGCAAGACGCTCAATGACGGCATCGCCGAAGTACGCGAAGCGGTCGACTTCCTGCGGTATTATGCGATGGGCGCCGAGAAGGATTTCGCCGCGCCGGTGCGCCTGCCAGGACCGACGGGTGAGACGAATCATCTGTCCCTGCACGGACGGGGTGTGTTCTGCTGCATCAGCCCATGGAACTTCCCGCTGGCCATCTTCACCGGCCAACTCGCCGCGGCGCTTGCCGCCGGTAACACGGTCGTGGCGAAGCCAGCCGAACAATCGCCGCTGATTGCCTTCGAAGCCGTGAGGCTGTTCCACAAGGCGGGCCTGCCGGTCGATGCCTTGCATCTCTTGCCCGGCAAGGGCGAGACGGTCGGTGCGAAGCTGACCTCCGACCTTCGTGTCTCCGGCGTCTGTTTTACCGGCGGTACGAACACAGCTCGCCTGATCAATCGCACGCTGGCAGAGCGCAATGGGCCGATCATTCCGCTGATCGCGGAGACGGGTGGCCTCAACGGCCTGTTCGTGGATACGACCGCCCTGCGCGAACAGGTGCTCGACGACATGATCATCTCCGCCTTCGGGTCAGCGGGCCAGCGCTGTTCCGCGCTGCGGGTCGCCTTCCTGCCGAATGAAACGGCAGACCACCTGATCGAGAGCCTGATCGGGGCGATGAACGAGCTGAAGCTGGGTGACCCGGCCCAGCCCGACACGGATATCGGTCCCGTCATCGATGCAGAATCCCGCGACATGTTGCAGGCCCACCTCGACGATATGAAGTCGCGGGCGAAAGTCCTGCATCAGGTCGATGCCGGCGTCATTGGTACGGAAGGCTATGGCTTCGGTCCGGCTCTGGTCGAGCTTTCCTCGCTCGATCAGATCACGGAAGAGAAGTTCGGCCCCATCCTGCATGTGATCCGCTACGATCCGGACGACATCGATGAGGTCGGCGCCAAACTCCACGCCAAGGGCTATGGCCTGACGCTGGGCGTGCATTCGCGTCTCGACAGCTTCTACAAGGAAGTCCGCGAGGCCTGTCCGGTGGGCAACACCTATGTGAACCGGTCGATGATCGGCGCCGTTGTGGGCGTCCAGCCCTTCGGCGGGGAAGGCCTTTCCGGGACCGGCCCCAAAGCGGGCGGGCCGCATTATCTTCATCGCTTCGCCGCAGAAAGGGCGCTGACCGTGAATATCACGGCACAAGGTGGTGACGCCGAACTGCTCAGCCTGTAGAGAATAGCGATGAAACGAGCCCTGCTTCTGTCCGCCGCCCTGATGCTGGCGATTGTTCCGGCTGCCTGCGGACAGGCAGGCGAGACGGCGGAGACGCCGGACACAGTGGTGCAGGTGGCCGGGGCCGACGGTGCGGCGACGGATCCGCAGGACATGTCCACAGCGGACATGCCGCGTTTCCTTCTTGTGGACACTGAGACTCTGAAGGCCGATGTCCGGTTCGAGGAAGCGATCTTCTCCCTGGCGCCCGCCATCGCGGCAGACCTCATCGAAGATGCGAATGGCCGGATCGAGGCCATGCAGGAAGATGCAGACACCTACAAGGACGCCGACCCGGAATATTTCCGGCCCTATGGCCTGAAGATCGACTGGCGTCTCACCGGTGCGGCGGGAACACTCGCCGGGCTGGAAGGGTTTATCTTCACCTTCACCGGCGGGGCGCATGGCAACTACATGACCGATGCGCGCATCTATGACACGCAAACCGGCGAGCGGATGCGGGCAGGGGATCTGTTTGCAAACCGCGCCGCTGCCGCCAGCGCATTTGCCCCCATTGTGTTCGAAGGCATTGCCGAAGCGAAGGTCCAGCGCAGCGGGTCACCTGACAGCCGGGACACTTTCCTCGGCGAAGCGAAAGACGCGCTCGGTGACCTCGATGTCCTCTCAGGAGAGATCAGCCTGATCGCCTCCACTGAAACGGACAAGCTCGGTGGCATCGTCCTGCATTTTGCCCCCTATGAAATCGGTTCGTATGCGGAAGGGGCCTATCATGTCACCCTGCCGCAGGCCGGTTTCCATGACCTGTTGAAGCCGGAATATGCGGACTTGTTTGCCGGAGACCCGGCAGACATCCAGCGCTTCGGCGATTGACCTCTAGTCTCTGCAGGCGCGGAAGGCGAAGCCCTGTCCTTCCGAGCCGTCGATCAGCGAAATTTCCGCCGTCATCCGGTCCCCGTCGCGAGCATAGCGGATGCGCTGGGGATAATCGTGACTGGCGTCTGCAAAGACGATGAATTTTTCGCCCCGCTCGATTTCGGTGAAGCGGAAGGGGCCCTCGCCGCCCGGATAGGCGTTGAATGTGAAGGCCTTGCCGGGGTGGATGCGGGACTGTTCGAAGAAGGTGACGGCTTCGCCTTTCAGGGACATCGCATAGCCGAACAGGTAGCCATGATCCGGCGCCGACCAGACTTCGCGATAGTCTCCGTCGGCATTCTCCCAGCAGCCGCTGATCCAGCCCAAAGGGTGGTCGCTTGTCGCCGCCGGCGCCGTCACGCAGCCTCCCAGAAGGAGGCAGGCAGCCAGCGCGCGCTTCATCGCATGCCTTGAAGTGCAAATGGGTGAGTCACGATTTCCCCTTGTCCCGATGCCGGAGATTAGGGGGCCCGCCACAGGATAGGCAATAGAGGACTCATGCCCGGCTTTGAGCGGCGCAAATCCGGGCCGTCTTCATGGTGAGTACATGGTGTATTCATTGGATTGTTCATTGCCTGAAGGCGGCCTTATCCAACTCCCCTCAGTCGCCGCTTACCTTGAAGTGCGCCAGCAGGCTGGTGACCGGTTTGGACCGCTCGTCCTGCCAGGCCTCGGCTCGCACCGAGCACATGCGCCGGCCCATCTTGGTGATGGTGGCGCGGGCAAACGTGTCCTTGGCGTGGCCCTGGCGGAGATAATCGATCGTAATGTTGATCGGCCGCGGCGGGCGCTCCAGATGCTCAGTCACGAGGTAGACCTGCGCCATGGCGGTCAGTTCCAGGAAGGCGGCAATGGCGCCTCCATGCAGAGCCTGGATTGTGAAATTGCCGATCAGTTTCTGCTGGAACGGCATGATGGCGGTCATCTCGTCGCCCATGACTTCGCAGCGCATGCCGATTTCCTGCGCGAAGGGCGTGCGGCCGAGGAAGGCCTGAACCTGTTCGCCGCGGGTGGGGAGAAGATCGTCAGACATTAGAACTCCCTCAGCGACTCGACCGAGCGGGGCTTGTTGATGGCAAAGGCGCCTGCAGCGGTGGCGATCACCTTGTCCCGGCTCTCATGATAGGCCCAGGCATGGGTGAAGCAGACATTGCGGGTGATGTGATAGCACTCGGCCTCGCCAAGGATTTCCCGGTGCGGCTCTGCCGGGCGCATATAGTCGATGCGCAGGTCCAGAGTGGAGACGAAGCGGGCTTTTTCGAGCGAGGAACTTGCGGCCATGCCGGACAGGTTGTCGAGGAAAGACGTCAGCACGCCGCCATGGATCACGCCGGTGTCCGGGTCGCCAACAAGGCGCTCCTTCCAGGGCTGCACGCCCCAGACGCGGCCCTTTTCCAGCTTCGTCACGCGGAAGCTCATCCGGCGTCCCCACGGGATGCCACCGGTCATGATGTCCAGGTTTTCTCCCATAACCTGCCACGGTTCGGCAGTTGGCGTGGCGTCATCTTCCATATGGGCCCTCATTCATTTGACCTGCATTTCGCCTCGGATAACATCCGCAAGGGCGAGAACATACATATGACCTGAGGTCAGGAGGAAACAATGGCATTTGAGGGAACGGGCAAGCCGAAAACCTGCATTATCGGCGCAGGATGTTCGGGCTTCACCATGGCGAAGCGGTTGAAAGACCGGGGCCTGCCCTATGATTGTTTCGAGATGTCGGACAATATCGGCGGGAACTGGTACTACAAGAACCCCAATGGTGCCTCGTCCTGCTACCAGTCGCTGCACATCGATACGTCGAAGTGGCGCCTCGCCTTCGAGGATTATCCCGTGCCGGAAGACTGGCCGGATTTCCCGCATCACGCCCAGCTGCTGCAGTACTTCCACGACTATGTGGATCATTTCGGCCTGCGCGAGACGATCACCTTCAATACGGCTGTGACGAATGTCGAAGACCTGCCGGGCGGGCGCTGGAAAGTGACACTATCGACCGGCGAGACGCGCGAATACGATGCCGTCGTGGTCGCCAATGGTCACCACTGGGACCCGCGCACGCCGACCTATCCCGGGCATTTCGATGGTTACCAGGTCCATTCCCACAACTATACCGACCCGTTCGAGCCTTACGATTTCCGCGGCAAGCGCGTGATGATCGTCGGGGCAGGGAACTCCGCGATGGATATCTCGTCGGAACTGTCCCAGCGCCCGCTGGCGGAAAAGCTGTTCATCTCCATGCGCCGGGGCGTCTGGGTGATGCCGAAATACATGGACGGCAAGCCGGCCGACAAGGCGGTGCTGCCGGCCTGGATGCCGGCCAGCCTCGGACGCAAGCTCGCGCGCAAGAAGATCAAGAAGACCATCGGCATGATGGAAGACTATGGCCTGCCAAAGCCGGACCATGAGCCGCTGGAAGGCCACCCCTCTGTCTCCGGCGAGTTCCTGACCCGCGTGGGTTGCGGCGACATTACGCCGAAGCCCGGCATCGAGAAGCTGGACGGCGACGCCGTGATCTTCACCGACGGCACGCGCGAGAAGATCGATGCGATCGTCTGGGCGACGGGCTACAATGTCACTTTCCCATTCCTCAAGCAGGACGACCTGACCCCGAAGGAGAATGTCTTCCCGCTCTACAAGCGCATGGTGAAGCCCGGCCGCGAGACGATCTTCTTCCTCGGCCTCGCCCAGCCGCTGCCGACGCTGGTGAACTTTGCAGAGCAGCAGTCAAAGCTGGTGGCTGCGGCCCTTGATGGCGAGTACGCTTTCCCCGACGCTGCCGAAATGGAACGCATTACGGTCGCGGACGAGAAGGAGCACCTCGGGCACTTCTATGACAGCCCGCGCCACCGCATGCAGGTAGACTTCAACCTCTATTGCCGGGACCTCTTGAAGGAGATCGAAAAAGGCATGAAACGCGCGAAAGTTCCCGCATGAGGCAGCTGCTGGGGGCTGCACTCACGCTTGTTTTCCTCGCTGGTTGCGCCTCTTCGCCGGCCCCGACACAGGTGCGGACCTATACGCCGCCACCGGGGCCGCCGCAGGTCACTGCAGCACAAGGCAGCTTCCAGCCGAACGCCTATCTCCGCTCCTGTGGGGGCATCTACGTCACCAATGCACCGCCCATGGATCGCGATTTCTGGGTGGTCGATTACAAGCCGATCATCGTCGTCGGTTCGGTCGTTCTGGCGACGGCGCCAGCCAACGAGGTGTGCCTCTCGTCTGGCTTCGGCATCCGCTCCGCCCGGCGCCATGACGGGATCGACCTGCAATCCATTCCGGCCGGGCCGATCTATGCCGCCGCGCCGGGGCGCATTCTCGAAGCACGCGTTTCGACCGGCTATGGCAATATGGTCCTGATTGATCATGGCGGCGGCGTATACACGCGCTACGCTCACCTTGCGCACTTTGCTCAGGGGATCCGCACCGGCGCGGAAGTGGGTTTCGGGCAGGAGCTTGGCATGATGGGCAGGTCTGGCAATGCGACAGCCATCCACCTCCATTTCGAGATCCTGACGGGCAACTACAATAATCCGAAAGGGTCCAAAGGGCTGGCGCCCCGCAACCCGTTCGAGTTTCCGGCCTACGATCCAGCGGGCAGCTGATACACAAAAGGGTGGAGGGACAAGACATGGTGAGGCGCTTTTCGACCTGGGCCGCTGGCCTAGTCATTGCAGCCTGTGCGCAGGTGCCGGAATGAACCGCTTTTTCGACCCTGACCTGTTTGCCCGGACCTATCGGGACCCGCTGGCCTGGCTGACCCTGTTGGTCGACTTGCTGCCCATCATCGCAGTGATTTTCTTCGGCTGGAAAGCTGTGCCGCTGGTGGCGCTCTACTGGCTGGAGAATTTGGTCATCGGCGCCTTCACTATTTTCCGCATGCTGGGAACGATTGCCGCCAACGCCCTGAACATCCCCATTGCGTTGTTTATGGTTCCGTTCTTCACAGTGCACTATGGCATGTTCTGCTTCGGCCATGGCATTTTCCTGAGCGCTTTTGCGGGTGGGAAGGTTGGCGATGCAGCCCCCGGAATCGATGGGATGCGGACGCTGGTCGACTGGGCCCTCGGCACCGGTCCCTATATGTTGTGGTTCATTGGCGCGATCATCCTCGTGAACGCGATTTTCTATCTGGTCGATTTCATCGGCCGCGGAGACTACCGGAATACGCAGCTGCCCGTCGAAATGTTCGCGCCCTATGGCCGGATCGTCACCCTGCACGTTGCGATCATTCTGGGGGCAGGCCTGATGCTGGCAGTCGGCCAGCCGCTGCTCGGCGTACTGATCCTGATCATCCTGCGCGTCGCGTTCGGCATGATCCTGAACATGCTTCGTCGACGGAAGATTGAGGGTGGCGGCAGCAAGCTCATGAATGCGGTAGCAGAAGCAGGATAGGGCCATGACACTGAACATTGCTGCGATCGAGGCACAGGCAGAGCTGCATCACCAGTGCCTGCTCGGGCTGGAATTGATGGTCGCAACGCGGGAAGGGCCAGAAGTCGTCGGCGACTGGATGTTCCGCCTGTTCCGCCGCCAGCATGAAGACAAGTTCCTGTCATCCTTCCGCAAGCTGGGTCTTGATGGCCTGCCGGACGCGGTGGCCTGCGCGAAGTATCACGTGCTTTCCAATGGGGTCGGCGGCGTGGCGGTCGAATACATGGAAGAGAGCGATACCAAGGCCTGGGTCCGCTTCCGTTATCCGCGCTGGATGTATGATGGCGCCGTGATCTGCGGCGTGCCGGTGGAGGCCAGCCGGGGCTTCCTGCGCGGCTGGTATGGACAGAACGGTGTCTCGCTCGGCAATCCGCGCCTCGGCTTTGTCTGCGTATCGGAAGACATGACCGGCCAGTTTGGCCTCTGCGGATATTTCCGGGAATATGACCACGACCTGTCGGACGAGGAGCGCCTCCGGTTCGCGCCGGACGAGCGCCCGCCGCCTTTCGATCCGGCGAAGCAGCCGGAACCACCCCCCGGGGAGTGGAGTGCGGAGCGCCTTGCCAAGGCCAACCGGAACTATGCGGTCGAGTATATCCGCAACGGTGTGCGCGAACTGGTCAATGTACTGGGGCAGGACCGGGCGCTTGAGCTCTGCCATCTTGCCGCGCGCCTGACGGGCCTGCAGCATTTCCGGCGCATGGCCGATGCTGTCGGCGGCGTCGATGGCGGCCCTGCAGAGGCGGCCAAATTCCTGGCCGCCATGTTCGCCGGCATGGGCGATGATGCCTGTGTCGAAATTGCCGGAGACGGGGCCGTTGTTCGGCAGTCCGGGCTCCGGATCGTGCGCGGTCTGGACGGCGCCGAACGCGACAATCTCCTGTCCTGCTGGACCGAAATCTGGCGCGGCGCCGTGCATTCTCAGCGGGCCTTCATGGATGTGGCCTGCGAACCGTCAGGAGATGGCCTGACGTGGCGGATCAGCCCGGCTGCACAGTAACCCGCATAAACCGCTGGCAATCCGGCAAACCCCTGATTCTTTTGAGACGAAATGCATTGCAGCCTTGCAGTGTTATAAAGTTGACACATGATGACGCCTTCGGCGACGATGTCGTCAGGTGAGGACAGGTATTCATGACGATTGACGTGAAAACGGCAGGCAAATCCGGCAAACGTGCGCGCTCAAAAGCTGCGAACCGCCGGGCGATTCTGGATGCTGGCCGGCGCGTATTCGCTCGCATCGGGTTCGAAGCAACGACGGTGCGTGACATCATCCGGGAAACCGACCTCGCCGCAGGGACGTTCTACAACTACTTCAAGTCCAAGGAAGAAGTGTTCGAGGCAATCGCCGAGGATTCCACGCGCCACTTCCGGGAACTTCTGAAAGACGTCCGCGCCAGCGCCCGCACAGCGCATGACTACATGCACGACGCCTACTACGCCTATTTCAGCTTCATTGCCGAAGAGAACCGGCAGGCCCTGTCCGAAGGGGCGCCGCACATGGCGCTGATCGGTGTCCGGGTGGATACGCCGGAAATGTCCGCCGTTGCCGCCGAAATCCGGTCGGACCTTGAGCGCATCCTGTCCGCGGATACCTCCTCAACGATCGATATCGACTATCTGACTGCTGCCGCCATCGGTACCGCCCGGGAAATGGGTGAAATCATGCTGCTGCGCCGGCCGGTTGATGTGGAAGGCGCGACAGAGTTTGCCTCGCGCATGCTGATGGCCGGCGTGAAGGAACTTGCCGCGAAGTAAGCCTGTTGCCCCCTTGGCGAGCGAGGCAGGGCAGGTCTAAGCTTTGCCTGACAATACAACAGGGGAGCGGCCATGAGCCTTCAGCAGACCATCACCAAGCTCGTCATGAAACTGCCGGGCGGCCTGCTCGTGAAAATGGCGGGCGGCAAACCGCTGACCATCCGCGGCCGTACGCTTGAGCCGCAGCTGCAGCTGATGGCGTGGAACGGCCGTAATGCGCCGCCGCTTTCCAGCCTGCCAGCGGAAACCGTCCAGGCGGTCACCAAGGAAACGCTCGCCTCCGTCGCCGCGCCCATCGAACCTGGTGTGCGGACGGAAGACCTGACTATTCCGGGCCCGAACCAGAACCAGATTCCGGCCCGTATTTACCGTCCAGACGGCCAGGATCCGAAGGCGCCGCTGATGGTCTACTACCATATGGGCGGCGGCGTGATCGGGGATCTGGAAACCTGCCATGCCTGGTGCTCCATTCTTGCCAGCCGCGTGAAATGTCCCGTCCTGTCAGTGGACTACCGCCTCGCGCCCCAGCACAAATTCCCGGCCGGCATCGATGATTGCTGCGCAGCCTATGAATGGGGCATGCGCAATGCTGCGAAATTCGGTGCGCCGGAAGGTGTTGCGGCCGTGGGCGGCGATTCCATGGGTGGCAATTTCTCGGCGATCATCGCACAGGAGATGCAGCGCGAGGACAAACCCCTGCCGGCGATGCAGCTGTTGATCTATCCGGCCATCGATCTGGTCGAGGAGTTTCCGTCCCGCAAGGAATTCAGCGAGACCTTCTCCCTGTCCACAGACACGATGGACTGGTTCATGGAGCAATACCTGCCGGAAGGCTTCGACAAGTCCGACAAGATGCTGTCGCCGGGCCAGACAGGGCATCTCGATGGCCTGCCGCCGGCAGTCGTTATCACGGCCGGGCACGATCCGCTGTGCGACGAGGGCGATGACTATGCCCGCCGCCTGAAGGATGCCGGCGTGCCAGTGATCCACAAATGCTACGACAATCTCGCGCACGCCTTCACCGCCTTCACGCTGATCTCGCCGGGCTCGCGCAAGGCCTGTCTGGAAATCGCGGACATGGTCCGCACCGTCTACTCAAAGCTCTAGGAGCGCCGCTTGAAAGCGCTAGTCTGTCACCAGATCACGGATGACTTTTCCGGGCTGGAGGTGCGGGATATTCCCGTGCCGCAGCCGGGAGAAGGCGAGGTTCTGGTTCGCGTAAAAGCCGCCGGGGTAAACTTCCCGGACCTCCTGATGAGCCAGGGCAAGTATCAGTTCAGACCGGAACTGCCGTTCACGCTCGGTATGGAAGTCGCGGGCGTGATCGAAGCGGTTGGTGAGGGTGTCGCGGAGTGGAAACCCGGCGACGAAGTGATCGGCGGCAACAAGACCGGCGCCTATGCGGAATACGCCGTGCTGCCGGCAGCGAGCCTGTCGCCCAAGCCTGCGCCTTTCTCCTTTGCCGAAGCCGCCGCATTTCCGGCGGCCTACATCACCGCTTATGTGGCGCTGGTCGTGCGAGCGAATCTGCAGCCGGGCGAGACCCTGCTTGTGCATGGCGCCAGCGGCGGGGTCGGCATGGCGGCGGTTGATGTCGGCAAGCTGCTTGGCGCGACCGTCATTGCCACGTCTGCCTCCGACGCCAAGCTTGAAAAGGTGCTGGAATACGGCGCGGATTACGGCATCAATGTCAGCCAAGGTTTTCGCGACAAGGTGAAGTCGCTGACGGGCGGGCGAGGCGCCGACGTCATCTTCGACCCGGTCGGCGGGGACGTTTTCGATGAAAGCGTGCGCTGTATCGCCTTCGACGGACGCCTGCTGGTGGTGGGCTTCACATCCGGCCGCATTCCGGAAGTCAAAGTGAACATGCCGCTGATCAAGGGTTTCTCGGTTGTCGGCGTGCGCGCCGGAGAATATGGCCGCCAGTTCCCGGAGCGGGGGCGAGCGAACCAGGCCGCAATCCGGAAATGGGCCAATGAAGGCAAAGTACATCCGCATGTCTTCCGCGAGATCGCGCTGGAGGACTGGCGCGAAGCGTGGCGCCTGCTGACGGACCGCGAAGTTGTCGGTAAGGTCATTATAAGGCCCTGACACACATTCAAAAATTCAAACCCTTAGAGAGGAATACCCGATGGCTGATCAACTTCCCGAGACAAGCCTCCAGATCCGCACGCTGGTGACGCCGGAAGGCAAACTCGAACTCTCCCTCGCCGAGGCGCCTGTAAAAGGGCCCGGCCCGGACCAGGTTGTAGTTCGTGTTGAAGGCACGCCGATCAACCCGTCCGATCTGGGCCTCCTGGTTGGCGGCGCTGACATGTCGACCGCCGTTCAGGGTGGCACGAAAGACAATCCGACCATTTCTGCCGATGTGCCGGAGGGCGGACTACGTGCCATGAAAGCCCGGCTTGGCCAGTCGCTGGCCGTTGGTAATGAAGGCGCAGGCACCGTGATTGCCGCGGGCGACTCCCCGGCAGCACAGGCCCTGCTCGGCAAGATGGTTACCTGCCTTGGCGGGAACATGTACCAGCAATACCGTACACTGCATGTCTCGCAGTGCATGGCCCTGCCGGACGGCACGACGGCAGAGCAGGGGGCATCCTGCTATGTGAACCCGCTGACGGCGCTGTCCTTTGTGGAAACGATGAAAGCCAAAGGGCATGAGGCGCTGGTTCATACCGCTGCCGCTTCAAACCTCGGCCAGATGCTGAACAAGATCTGCCTCAAGGACGGCGTGCCTATCCTCAACATCGTCCGCAAGGAAGAGCAGGCGGAAATCCTGCGCGGCATCGGTGCGAAGCATATCGTCAACTCGACCTCGCCGACTTTCATGGAAGACCTGATCAATGGCCTCGTCGAGACAGGCGCCACAATGGGCTTCGATGCCATCGGTGGCGGTCCGCTGGCCGGACAGCTGCTGATCGCGATGGAAGCGGCCGCCAGCCGCAAGATGAAGGAATATTCCCGCTACGGCTCTGGCACTGAAACGCAGGTCTATATCTATGGCCGACTCGACATGTCACCGACCATCGTCCCGGCCGGCGTCGGCTTTGCCTGGAACCTCAGCGGCTACCTGTTGACTCCGTTCCTGGAAAAGGCCGCTCCGGAAGTGCGTGCACGCATGTACAAGCGCGTCATAGACGAACTGAACACGACCTTTGCCAGCCACTATACGAAGACGATCTCGCTGGCCGATGCGCTCGATCTGGAAACACTGCACGCCTACAATGCCAAGGCGACCGGCGAGAAATACCTGATCGACCCGACCCTCTAGGCTGTTAAAGCAGCCTGTCTTCCGCGATCGTGATAGTATGGTCGCGGGTCTTGAAGAGAACGATATCGGCCCGCTGTTTCAGCGGGGCGATATTTTCTCTGAGGTTCGCCAGGTTGATCCGCTCCCAGACGGACTGAGCGAATTCGAGCAGCTCCGGTTCCGACATGTGCAGGAAGTTCGCATAGAAGGATGACGGATCCTCCCGTGCGGCGTTCCACAGGCGCACGAAGCGTTCCAGGAACCAGGCAAGCAGGTCGTCCTCGCTGGCATCAAGATAGATCAGCAGGTCCGGTTCGTGCGTTTCGCGCGGGGGCGGCGACAATGGCTGGAAGCCGAGCCCTTCCAGGATCAGGACGTCCGGCTGGGCGATGACGCGTGTCAGAGCCGGGTCCACATCATAGGTGACATGGCTATAGGCCGGAAAGGCGGCTTCGCCCGTGCGAAGGGTGCGGAGCGCCTCGCCGAGGGCCTGATGGTCATAGGTTTCGGGGAAGCCTTTGCGAAGCGTCAGCTCCCGCTCAGCCAGCACGCTGTTCGGGTACAGGAAGCCGTCTGTCGAAACGGTTGCGACGTCCAGCGTATCGTCCAGCACGTCGGCGAGCGCCCCGGCAAGTGTGGTCTTGCCGGAGGCGACGGAACCGGTGAGGCCGGCGATCAGGCCTTCCCGGTCCGCCTGCAGTTCAGAGAGGCGGACGGCCAGCGCTTGGATGCCGCCCCCATCGGTGTTCTGCGTCTCTGTCGTCATTCTGGTCCGTTCTGGTATTGCGAAACGCTCGCAACCTACACGGTTCGTTTCGCCTTGTCCTCTGCATTCGCGCCTTCAATGGCTTCGCGGGCAGCGGTCCATTGCTCGTCGCTCCAGGCGGCCAGCGCGCTGAAGTTTCCGCCGGAGGCGTTGTACATGCCGCCATCGATCGCGATGGTCTGGCCGTTGATGTACTCGGCGCCCGGCGCCATCAGCAGGACGGCAAGGTTCACCAGCTCATGCATCTCGCCCACGCGGCCCATCGGGTTGGCGGTGGAGCGCTCCATGCTGCTCGTGCCGGAGTCCGGCGAGAGACGGGCCCATGCGCCCTTGGTGGGGAAGGGCCCCGGTGCGATCGCGTTGAACCGCAGGCCGTAGCGGCCCCACTCGACGGCGAGGGATTGCGTCATCGTGTTCACTGCCGCCTTCGACATCGCCGAGGGCACGACAAATGGCCCGCCATTCCAGACCCAGGTCGTCAGGATGGAGCAGACACTGCCCTTGCGCTTCTGGTCGATCCAGCGCTTGCCGATGTCGTGCGTCATGTAGAACGAACCGCGGAACACGATGTTCGAAATCGCATCGAAGCCGCGGATGGAAAGATCTTCCGTGCGCGAGATGAAATTGCCTGCGGCATTGTTCATCAGGCCCGTTAGGGCCCCGTGCTTTGACCAGATCTCATCGTTCATGTCCGTGATCGCTTCGGCGACCCGGATATCGCAGGCATGCGGCACGACCTTGCCGCCATGCTTTTCTATGAGTTCGGCCGCTGTTTCTTCGCACACGCCGCCGCGGCGGCCGCAAATGTGCACCTCCGCGCCGAGTTTCAGGAAGCCTTCGGCCATTTCCTTGCTAAGGCCGGTGCCGCCTCCTGTGATGAGGATGCGTTCATCCTTCATCAGGCCGTCGCGAAACATGAGTTTGGATGTGTCCATGATGATCCTCCCGAGATCTCTGCTTGTTTTGGAGAGATCATAGGACGGGCAGCCGGACTGAACAGCCCGTATCGCGGCGTCAGCGAAAACAGATCGCTTGCTATTTGCGGAATGGCAGGCTGACCAGGCGCCAGAGTATCCAGAGTGGCAGGACAATGGTGGCTCCGGCGAGCGCAGGCTTCCAGAAATTACGGATCGCCCAGCCCGCAGCAGCCAGTGTCTGTTTTGCAATTGCCGCCAGGGCGGCCGGAATGTTTGCATCCGGAGCGGCCGGATTGAAGTTTGCCGCCATCACGAAAAAGCCGACCAGAATGCAAAGCCCGGTCAGCTTCACGCCGCCCCAGAGGCTGATCCCGAACAGGCGCCGCAGGAGCGGGCGTTTCGGCGGCTTGCCGGGCTTCTCCAGCGGAGCGGACGCCGGTGCCGGATCGCTAGTGGGGGGAAGGTCAGTCATCTTCCGAAGGGGCCATGGGTGGCGGCGCTGCCGCAGCACTCTGATTGGCATCAGCCGGTGCCTTGTACGGAACATAGACAACGTGCTGGAACGGGATTGTTACGCCATTGGCATCGAAGGCTTCTTTTACGGCCTTGGTGATATCTGCGCGGACATCGACGAATTCAGGTGTCGCCACGAAGGCGCGCAAGCGAACCTGGACGCTGGAAGAAGCGAGGGCGTGAATTCCTACCCAGGTTTCATCGTCCGCCAGAATTCTCGGATGCGCATCAGCGACTTCCCGGACCAGGCGCATGGCAAGGTCCATATCGTCATCGTAGGAAATGTCGAAATAGAGATCGAGGCGCCGGCGTGTCTGACGGGTGTGGTTGATCAGCGGTTCGGCCCACACCTTGTCATTGGTGATGGAGACGATCTTGTTGTCGATCTGCTTCACCTGCGTGAGGAAAGGCGTGATGTCGATCACTTCACCATCGAGCCCGGCCACGCTGACATAGTCACCGATCCGGAACGGCCGGAAGATTGCCAGCATGATCCCGGCGGCAACAGCCTTCAGCGTGTCCTGCAGGGCAAGACCGATGGCCAGGCCAGCTGCGCCGAGCAAGGCGGCAAGCGATGCCGTCGGGAAGCCGAGTTGTGTCAGCGCAAAGACGATCGCAACAGCAAAGATCAGGTATTTGAACAGCGACGCGGCAAAAGCAAACAGCGTGTCGTCCGCGCCAGTACGCCGATGCGCTTTCCGTCCGAACCGGCGCAATGAACGGGCAGTCCCATTGGCGATGATCACCGCGACCACGAGGATTGCCACGGCCCCGACGGCACCCGGTCCGCGTTGCTCCACCATGGCTTCCCAGTCATACCCGGCAAGGCCGAGCGGAATGGGGCTGAGCAGGATCAGGGCAAACACACGGGTGATGGAGGCCGCAAGGTCCCAGTTTGACCCCTCGAACTCCTTGTCCTTGGACAGGGCCCGTTTGCCGATCAGCAGAACCAGTCGGCGTGCCAGCCCGGCCATGATCCACACAGCGATGGCCGAAAGGAGCACGAACCCCCATTTCTCGACATAGGGTTCAATCGTTGTGGCCCATACCGGCCAGCCTGTGGTGTCTATCTGCAGCTTCATGCAAATCTTCTGTCATGCGGCGTGGCGTGCCACAACTGACTTCAGCTGACCTCTCGCGTGATATTCACCTGGTGTGGATACGGGATGGAGATGCCAGCAGCATCCAGGGCTTCCTTGACCGTTCTGGTGAGGGTCCAGCGGACTTCCCAATAGTCCGGCGTTTTCACCCACGGACGGGCCACAATGTCGACTGAGCTGGCGCCCAGCGTATTGACGCGCACTACGGGCGCCGGGTCTGCGAGCACACGGTCGTCGGCTTTCACCGCCCGTTCAATCACCTCCATCGCATTCTCCAGGCCATCGCCATAATCGACGCTGAAGACCAGATCGACCCGGCGTGTCGGATAACCGGCATAGTTGCGGATCACGCCAGAAATCGCCTGGCTGTTGGGGACGATGATCTGAACATTGTCGGGGGAGGCAAGGATGGTCTGGAACAGATTGATGTCCTTCACCGTGCCGCCCTCGCCGGCGAGTTCGACATATTGGCCGACGCTGTAGGGACGGAAAAGCAAGATCATGATGCCCGATGCGATGTTGCCGAGGGCGCCCTGCAGCGAGAGGCCAATGGCCAGTGTCGTGGCGCCGAGTATGGCGACAAAGCTGGTTGCCTGAACGCCGAACAGCTGCAGCGCGGCAATGATTGTCGCTGCCGTCAGAAACCAGCGCGTGATGGAGGCGAAGAAACTGCCGAGCGTATCGTCAATATTCGGTCGCTTCGTGGCCTGCGTGCGCACCATGCTGGCCACCCAACCGGAAATGCGGAGACCAATGATCAGGACAATGAAGGCCCCGACGGCTTTCAGCGCATAACCTGCAAGTACCGGCCAATGTTCCGCCAGCTGGGCTTCCCAGTCGATATTGTTCAGAAAATCCATTTTGTACTCCGTATCAAATTCCGGCTGGGACAGTCGTTCCGTCTGCGCCGCGCAACAGGCGCAGGCCGAGGATCAGCACCCCGGACACGCCAGTCATGATGGCAAGCCACCCCATGCCCGTCACCGTCCAGTTATTGGCGATAACGCCCATCAGGCCCCAGGCGAGGGCCGCAAAAAACCAAAGGCTGCGGCTGATATAGCGCGCAAAGACCCACGATCCCAACGCAGCAGTTGCCAAAAAGATCCATAGCATCTGCCATGGAAGATCGGTTGGGCCATAGCTCGTGAAATTACGAATCAGCAGGGGGACGGAGATGCTGATGGCAACGAGAATCCAGCCGGAAAGCAGGCCGGTGGCGGCGTCTGCGATTAATTTTACGACACTTCCGCCCATGCCTCGCATGTGGTCGAAACGTGCCGCGGCGGTCCAGGACAAGGCCGCGATGGGAAACAGGAGCAGGAAATCGAGTGGCTGATAAGCGATCAGTTGCGCGCTCAACATCCACGCAATGTTTGCTGCACCCGCCAGCGCGAGCGGTGCGCCGACGCGCAACATCCATGGCTCACGATGGCGCCATGTGGTGTAGGCAAAGGCAATATATGCCCCAAAAATAAGGCTCCAGATGGAAAAGAAGGCGGGCAGGGGCTGTTCCGGTGCCTGCATTCCGCGTGTGGCATCCCCGATGGGTGTGCCAATTCCAAGCCATGGCGCCATCGCGCCAGAGAGCGGCTGAAGGATTCCGAAGACGACAAGGAGAAGTGGAAGACGCGGTTTCATCAGCACCCATGTGGCAGGGTTTGTGTGTGTAGAAAATTGCGTCGAACTGAAAAAAAGCAAGGCAGGCCGGCATTTTTACGCTATTCGCCTGCCGACTCATTTGAGTCGGAATAGAGGAATTTGCTCATGGCAAAGAAACCTGTGGCCAAGAAGGCCGCTGCGAAACCCGCCGCTAAGCCGGCAACGACCCGGGCTGCTGCTGCGAAGCCGGCCGCAAAGCCTGCTGCACGCACTGCTGCGAAAACGGCTGCTGCTCCGAAGAAGGTCGTCACCGTCACCCTGCGCCAGCTGGCTGCTGAACTGGCCGAAGCGCATGGCATGACGAAAAAGCAGACCGAAGCTGTTCTGGGCGATCTGGTCACCATGACCACGAAGCGCCTGAAGAAGGGCGAAAAAGTCCGTTTCACGGGCCTTGGCACGATGGAAGTGCGCAAGCGTCCGGCCCGTATGGGCCGCAACCCGGCAACCGGCGAAGCCATCAAGATCAAGGCTTCCAAGAAAGTTGCTTTCCGCGTTGCGAAGGAACTCAAGGAATCCGTCTGATAACAGACGAAATTCCAGACTTACTGAAGGCCGGGCGTATTTTGCGCCCGGCCTTTTCTTATTCGCGTCCTATTCCGGCAACAAGGCTTCCAGCGTTTCCAGCCGGTCGGCTTCTTCAGCGGGTTTGTCCCAGCGGATGCGGTTGATGCGGGGGAACCGCATGGCGAGACCGGATTTGTGACGGGCCGATCGCTGCAGGCCTTCGAACGCAACTTCCAGGACGATTTCCGGCGTGACCGACCGCACAGGTCCAAAACGGTCGATCGTGTTTTCACGGACGAATTTGTCGAGCTGTTTCAACTCCTCATCCGTAAAGCCGAAATAGGCTTTGCCGACGGGGGTCAGCGCTTCGTCCTTCCAGACACCGAAGGTGAAATCGGAATAGAAGCCAGAGCGCTTGCCATGGCCCCGTTGGGCGTAGAGCAGCACGGCATCGACGAGGAACGGGTCACGCTTCCATTTGTACCAAAGGCCCGCCGGACGTCCGGCCACATACGTGCTGTCCCAGCGTTTCAGCATCAGGCCCTCGATTTCGGGGGCTGGCGGGTTCATGCGCAAGTCATCGAGGTCTTTGAGGTTCGCCACGGGGACGAGCGGCGAAAGGTCCAGCTGTTCCGTTCCATGCCTGGCGATGAAGTCTTCGAGCGCGGTACGCCGATGCCGGAAGGGCAAGGCGCGAAGGTCGCCATGGCCATCGTGCAGCAGGTCATAGGCGCGGATGAAAGCCGGATGGCTTTCCATCAGCCGCTTCGTGACCGTCTTCCGGTTCAGACGCTGCTGCAGCGCATTGAAGGACGCGACGCCTTCGCCGTCCTCCGTGCGGATCAGCAGCTCCCCGTCCAGCGTGCCCTGAAAATTCATGCCGGCCAGCACATCCGGAAAAGTGTGGGAAATGTCGTCGCCCGTGCGGGTGTAGATGCGCCGGACCGTACCTTCAACGGACGCCTGGATACGAACGCCGTCATACTTCCATTCGGCGGCGAACCTGTCCGCTGTGACGAGCGCCGGGTCTACCGCGTCCGGGTTGTCCCGGTCCGCTTTCGGGATCAGGGGATGGGCCAGCATAACAGGCCGGAAGGGCGCGGCAATATCCGGAGACGGACGGCTGGTTTTTCCTTCCAGCCATGCAAACAGGGTCTCATAAGGCGCCGCGAGGCCGTGCCAGATTTCCTCAATCTCTGTGATGTCGACATCGCCGAAGTCCGCCAAAGCCATTTTGGCCATGCGCGCTGACACGCCGATGCGGAGGCCGCCCATGATCAGTTTCAGCAGCGCCCACCGGCCAGTCGCATCCAGCCCGTCCAGCCAGCCGGCTACGAGGCGCGGTGCTTCGGCGCGTGTGGCCTCCTGCAAGGTTTCAACGATCTCGGAGAGGGGCGGGGTCCGGTTTACCCCATGCTCTCCTTGCCAGACGAGGCTGACCGTGTCGGCAAGGTCGCCGACATAGTCATACGACATGTTGAACAGGACCGGGTCTATCCGCTCTTCTGCCAGCGCGCGGATCGCGGCAGGCTTGATGCTTTTCAGGTCCAGCTCGCCGGTGAGGGCAGCGAGGGCATAGCCCCGGTCAGGATCTGGCGCGTTCGCGAAGAAGACCGTCATCAAATGCAGCTTGCCATTCCGCGAAGGCGTCAGCAGCAGGCGTTCGAGCAGGTCGGCAAAAGCTTGCATGGACTGATACATAGGGCCAAATGCGACGCATAACAGCGCCGGAAGCCTCGGTGCGCGATTAAATCAGGGCATCGAGAGGGAACGCCACATGACGCTGAAGCTCCATCACCTTAACGCATCCCGGTCGCAACGGATCGTCTGGCTGCTGGCCGAACTCGGTGTGCCGCACGAGATCGTTCACTACAAGCGCAACGAGGTGACGAACCTCGCGCCGCCGGACCTGTTGAAAATCCACCCGATGGGCAAATCGCCTTTGCTGGAGGACGGCGATGTCGTGATTGCGGAAACCGGCGCGATCGCGGAATACCTGATGGGCAGGTATGACACCGACTATCACCTGCACCCGCGTCCCAGCTCTCCGGAGTTTCCGCGATATCTTGAGTGGATCCACGCGGCCGAGGGCGCCGTGTTCCTTCCGGGCTTGCTACAGGTCTATTTTGCCCGTGTGGACATGACCGGCAATCCCGCAAAGGCCTTGATGGCGGCGGAACGGGAAAAGGCGGCGGACACGATTGAGGCGCACCTTTCCAAATATCCGTATTTCGCAGGCGAACGGTTCACCGCTGCGGACTGCCTGATGGGATTCCAGATCCTCATGTCCGATGCGCAGGGCGTGCTGGAAAACAGGCCGGCGACCAAGGCGTGGCTTGAAAAGATGAAAGCCCGGCCGGGTTGGCAGAAAATGATGGAAGTCGGGATCTAGGCGAAGTCGGGATCCAGACAAAGACCGTCCGGCTTCCGGAGGCTTAAACCGGAAGCCGGGAAATCCGGTCGTTTACTCTTCGTCGCCCATGTCGTCCTCCACGGTCACGGCCCCTTCGAATATGTGGGTGAGATCTGACATTTCCGCCAGAGCCTCCGTCACAAATTCTGCGCGCCGGGCATCAAGCGAGCCGGAACAGCCGGTGTCATAGTTGATCCGCTGGCCTGTATCCCCCCGGCCAAGGTGGATGTAATAGACCCGGCCGCGCTGCAGGTATTGCGGGCAGAGGGCCGGAATGTCCTTTGTGATGTCGAGCACGCTGTCGGTATCGTCAAAGCCCTGATCTTCGAAAGCTGTCTTCACGGCGGCGTACAGATCCCCCGGCGCGATGCCGGAATAGGCGCCGTCCTCCGCTGAGCGCTGCCAGTAATTGTCCGGGTCCAGCAGGACGTTCACGACCGGGCATCCAGCCGTCTGGCAGTCCATGATCGAAATGCTGATTGAGTGTGGGCCGCCGGTCGGCAACTCGTATGCAGCATCCGGCCGGGCGGGCAGGGGCGCGTACCGGTCCGCCTCATCCGCATTGCGGCTGGCACATGCCGCGAGAACGAACCCGGCCGCGAGTAGAATCAGATTACGTATCACCGGCAAATATCCTCGTCGCTGTCGCACAACGCCATCACATCGCTCAACCAGCCCGAATAGCCCTGCAGGTTTGTGTAGCGGCCATTATAGTCTCCGGCACAGAACTGCCCGGTTTCACGGTTCTGTTCGACGACGGACAGAACCCCGACCGCGGTCTTCGAACCGTCTTCCTCGGTCACGTAGAGCGGCCCGCCGCTGTCGCCGACACAGGGACCGGCACCTGCCTGGCTGGCGACATAGATGGTTGCAGGACCGGTGCCTGTGATGCGGATGCTGGCGGCAAGAAGACTGTTCGACAGCTTCCCACCGAAATGCGTCAGGCCCCAGCCCGCCATCTCGGCGGTCTGATAATTCGCAGGCGCCAGCGGCATATCCGTCGCGCCGTAGCGGGCGACGGGCACATCACCCAGCGCCTCCACTTCCTCATCAGACAGGCGGATCAGGGCGAGGTCGTTTGCATATCCATTTGCCGTGCCGGCATAGCCGCCATGGCAAATGGCAAACTCCCCCTCGGTCGTGTGGGCCAGCGGTGAACTCAGGTTTTCAGCCGTGCCGATGATGCGCAGCTGATCGAACGGCTCGTCGACGCAGTGGGCGGCCGTCGCCAGCCAGTGGTCCGCAATGCGCACCGCGCCGCAATGGCCGGTGGCGATCATGCCATCCTGGGCCGGTTTCACGGGCTCCAGCTTCACAATGCCGGGGAAACTGGCGAGGCTGGCTGCGAGGCCGTTCACTGCTTCGGCGCCGACGGCGGTCTCTTCGACCTCGGTGGCGCCGGCGACCGCGCCGACGGTCAGGGTGGGCGGGGCGTCCGCCGGCAGGCCACAAGGCACCGCGTTCAACTCGGCCAACGTCAGGCCGGGAACCGCGATGGCGGCGTCCTCGCTTTCGTCTTCGTCCACTTCTGGTTCGGCATCCGCTTCTTCGCCAACAATGCTTTCCGGGGACAGGAGCGTTTCCTCCTGCACCTCATCAAGAGGCATGTCCCGATCGACGGTTGGCGTTTCCCCCATGCCTGCAGAGTCTGCTTCAGGTTCGGCCATCAGCAGATCCGAATCGCTCTCGGTCATTTCGGTCGCGGGTGCGGCTTCGGGCTCTTCCTGGCCCGCCGGATTGATTCCCGGCAGGCGGACTGCATCGCAAGCGGGCAAGGCACTCAGCGCGATCAGCGCAGCACCGGCAAGCAGGTGGCGTTTCATTCTGAAATCCCCTTCTGGAACACCGTAGTGCGCAGTTAATGCCGGTGCCGCAGGCGGGGTCAACCGGCCTGATCGTCATGGCCAGTCAGACGCAGGAGGGAATGTGTCCTCAGAACATGGAATTCCCATGCTGCGAGGTTTCAGGCACCGGCTGGCTTGCGCCCCAGTGCTCTGCGAACTTACCGTCTTCCATACGGAAGATATGGATCACGGCATTGCCGCGGGAGTCCGGTTCCGCCTTGAAATGGACGTGCAGCCAGACAAGGTCGCCATCCGCAGCGGCGCGTTTGACGTCTGCATGCATCTCTGGGAATTTCTCAATGCGTCCGGCGAAATAGGCAAGGAAGCCATCCTTGCCATCAGGGACGTGCTGCGAATGCTGGATATAGCCGTCAGCGATGCATTCGCGGCCGGCCGTTTCAAGGTCAAGCTCCACCTCAATGACATTCATACACCAGATCGCCTTTTCAAGGTTTGCGGCTTCCAGTTGTTCCTGTGCGCTGGGTAGCGTTGCGCATGCACCAAGCGTGGTCAGGGTGAGCATGCTGAGAAGGGAGCTTTTGATACGCATAAATGTCCTTCCGGGGCCAATTTGAAACTGATTTGAGGCGTAAAGCCGAGGGGCGTGCAAGTCGATGCAACTAATTGTTATCGCTCACCGCCCCCTTATCCGGCCTCTTCCTCGTAGCCCACCAGGCGCAGCGGCCGGGCGCGGCGTCCTTCCAGCATGGCCCAGCGCACCAGCGCATCTTCCCGGCCATAGGTGACCCACAGCTCGTCGGGATTCACGTCCCGCACCGTGCCGGTCAGCTCGTCCCAGTCGGCATGGTCGGAAATGATCAGGGGCAGCTCGACGCCGCTCGCCTTGGCGCGCTGGCGCACGCTCATCCAACCGGAAGCAAAACCGATCAGTGGATCCGGGAAGCGCTGCGCCCATGTCCCTTCGAACGAGCCCGGCGGAGCGATCACGACCTGGCCGCGGAAGGCTTCGCGGGCAGCTTTGGATGTATCGTCCGTTGTGGCCGGGCGCAGGTCGCCCATCGGGACGCCGGCATCTTCATAGACCGCGCAGAGCTTTTCCAGTGCGCCATGGATGTAGATCGGCGCGTCATGCCCGGCGAGGCGCAGGTGACGGATCATCCGCTGCGCCTTGCCGAGGGAGTAGGCGCCGACACAGTGCGTGCGGTCCGGGAAGTCCGCGATGTTGCGCAGCAGCTTGCCCATTTCGTGCTCGGTCGGCGGGTGACGGAAAACCGGCAGGCCGAAGGTCGCTTCGGAGATGAAGACATGCGTGCCGTCGACGGGCTCGAAACTGGCGCAGGTCGGGTCCCACCGGCGCTTGTAGTCGCCGGTAAAGGTCATCCGCAGGCCCTTGTATTCCACGGTGATCTGGGCAGAGCCGAGGATGTGCCCGGCGGGCGTCAGCCAGACCGAGACGCCATTGATGTCGATGACTTCGCCATATTCCAGCGCCTGCGTGGATTTCGCGAAATTCTTTCCGTATCGCGCCGCCATGATAGCCAGCGTGTGCGGATGCGACAGTACCGCGCCATGGCCGCCGCGGGCGTGATCGGAATGGCCGTGGCTGATGACAGCCCGGCCGACTGCACCGCGCACGGGATCGAGATAGAAATCCCCCGGCGGGCAATAAAGGCCTTTTGGCGTTGGCTGCAGCAGGAGGTCCGGGCGGAGCATGCGGTTAATGTAGCGGTCCGTTGGCGGCAGGGAAGGCGGGGTTCGGTCAATTTCAACCCCGGCAGAAATGCCTCGCCCTGAATTTTCAGAGATTTTTCCAAATTCTAACTGAGTTGCCACACTTGCGACACGAAAGCCTGTGCATAGACTTCCCCCGGAGAAGAGGGAGTTTTCCAACATGCAGCCAGCCCGTTCCGTTTTTGCCTCCGCTATCGCGCTGGCCCTGATGGCCATGCCATCTTTCGCCCAGGAGGGCGGGAATACGGACCTGATGGACAAATCGCTGGCAGCTGGCTGGAAAGCGAGCTTCATCTGCTCCGACACGTTCGTTGCGGGCATGGATATGGAGACGATCGAGGACAACGACCTCGACGGCATCTACACCGACTACCGCCGCGCCTTTAACCAGCTGCCCGACGCGAAGATCGACTTGAACGAGCAGACGGTGAGTGTGCAGTATGACCGCTCCATGCCGCCGCGCATGGCGGTTTACCGGCCAGGCTTTGGCTGTACCCAGCTGCCGGCAGGCGCTGATGAAATCATGATCGGCTACCTGCCGCGCTTCGCGGCCTGGCCGGAAGCGACCGGTGAGGACCGGGGCAGTGCCATCGGGTCCAATGTGAAAGTCAGCCTGCGGACCGAAGAGGCAGAGCGTCTCGACATTCCGGTCTCTTTCGCCTTTGACGAACGCACCTATGGCAATGGCACGCGCACCAGCGCCGTGGTTGTGGTCAAGGACGGCCAGATCGTGGCCGAGCGCTATGCCCGCGGGATCGATCATGAAACGCCGCAGCGGACCTGGTCCGTTGCCAAGTCGATCACCGCCACTGTGCTTGGCGCCGCGCGCCGTCAGGGCATGATCGATATCGATTATCCGGCCGTGATCGAAGCCTGGGATTCCGGCGCCGACCCGCGCCGCAACATTACAATCCGCAATCTGATGCACATGGCCAGCGGCCTGGACAGCGGCGAATCCGGTTCGCGCACCGACCGGCTCTATTTCGGCGGCGGGCGCGTCGTGGATCAGGCGGCGTCCAAAGTGATGGAGGCGATGCCCGGCAAGCGGTTCAAATATGCCAATGACGATACGCTGATCGCCATGCGCTCCCTGCGGGAGGCGCTGGAGGATGACAGCAAGTTCCACAGCTTCCCGTACGAGGCTGTGCTGCACAAGATCGGCGCGCGCCACACCACGATGGAAGTGGACTGGAATGGCGACTTCATCTCATCCAGCCAGGTCTGGTCGACGGCGCGGGATCTCGCCCGTGTTGGCCAGCTCTACCTGCAGGACGGCATGTGGGGCAGCGAACGCATCCTGCCGGAAGGCTGGGTCGATTTCGTGAAGGCTCCGGCACCGGCCCAGCCGGCCAGCGGCCCGGGTTACGGCGCCCAGTTCTGGCTGATGACGGATGCGGAAGGCGTGCCGGCGGACACGTTCTACATGGCCGGTAATCGCGGACAGTATGTCGTCATCGTGCCCAGCATGAATGCCGTTATCGTGCGCCGCGGCTTCGATGTGATCGGCGGGGCCCGGTTCAACATCAACAATTTCACGCGCGATGTGCTGATGGCGCTGCAGGCGGCCGCAGACGAGCGGGCCGCTGTCACCGCGCAGCGCGATGCTGCCGAGGCTGAAATCGAAGCTGAGATCGACCGCCGGCGCGCGCGCAGCGAGAAGGCCATTCAGGCGATCCGCGAAGAGATCCTGGCGAAGTACGGGCTGACGGAGTAGCGGCGGACCAGGGCCTAGCGCTGGCCGAGCGCGGTGTCTGCCGAGTCAGGCAGGGCCACGAGATTGGTCACTTCGCGCCGCTCCGACTGGCTGAAGGGCTGCATCATCGCATTGCCGCTTATGTCCAGCGCGAAGGCCTGGATGTACGTCCGCCCATCCGGGGCGCGGGCGCAATTCGCCTTCATGCTGAAGCTGTCGATCTTTGCGACCATGGCAGGCTTGAACGGCTTTTCAGCGAACATCTCAAAGGCGAGGATACCGGGCGCGTCCTTGGACACCGTCACCCGACCGGTGAGATGCTTGTAGACTTTTGCGGTTTCCTCATCGTCGCCGGGCAAGGGCGTGAAGCTGTAGACGGCGGCCTCGCCGGATTCCGAAATCATCTTCGCGTCGGCAGGAATGTTCTCCTTGAAGCTGCTGCACCAGATCTTGTCACCGGAAGTGTTGGCCTTCAGGTCCGCGTAGCGCTCTGCGGCGTCGCCCTCCAGTGTGTCGGCGGCGGGGGAGATCAGCACCAGACGCTCGCCTTCCGGCAAGGACGGGTCGACCTGCGCCTCAGCGTTCAGGTCATCACCTTCGAGCTTCAGGTCGAACTTGTAGGCCGGCCCTTCCGCCGGTGCGGAGAGGGCGGCTTCCAGCGGTGTTTCAGCGAAGGCCGGAAGGGCAAACAGGGGCAGGGCGATCAGGAAGGCAGGGCGCATCGGGTTTCCATCAGCTGGGGAGAAGGCCTCACCTTGCCGGAAAGTGACTGGAAAAAAACCCGCAAATGCCGTGTCTTGCGGTAGTTTAATCTGAAGCCATGCCAGACAGCGCCCATCCTCCCGCATTTACCTTGCCCGAGCCTTTCGCAGGCTGGTTCGGCGCGCGCGGCTGGTCGGCGCGGCCGCACCAGCTGACGCTGGCGGAGGCATCGCTCGCTGGCGAGAGCGCGCTGCTGATCGCGCCGACGGGCGGCGGCAAGACGCTGGCCGGCTTCCTCGGCAGCCTGATCGAGCTCAGCCAGCAAGGCGCGCGCAAGAATTCCGGCATCCCGGCGCTGCACACGCTCTACATCTCGCCGCTGAAGGCGCTGGCGACGGATGTGCAGCGGAACCTCATGATGCCGGTCGAGGAGATGGGGCTCGGCCTGCGCATCGAGACGCGCACGGGCGATACGCCTTCCCATGTGCGCCAGCGGCAGCGCAAGACCCCTCCGGACGTGCTGCTGACCACGCCGGAACAGCTCGCCCTGTTCATCGCGTCCGACCATGCGAAAGAGTTCTTTGCCGACCTCAAATGCGTGATCGTGGACGAGATCCACGCCATCGCGGCTTCCAAGCGGGGGGATTTGCTCTCCCTTGGCCTTGCGACATTGGCGCAGTGGGCGCCGGCCTGCCGCTTCCTCGGCCTCTCCGCCACGGTGCGGGACCCGCAGGGCCTTGCCGACTGGCTGGATGTGCGCGGCGATGGCAAGGGCGTGCGGATCCTGCAGGCCGAAGGCGGCGTCTCGGCAGATGTCGATATTCTCATTTCAAATCAGCGTATTCCATGGAGCGGTCATTCCGGGCGGTTCGCCGTTCCTGAGGTTTATGAGGCCATCAAGCGCGCGACGATGACACTGGTCTTCGTCAACACGCGCAGCCAGGCGGAGCTGATGTTCCAGGAGCTGTGGAACGTGAACGAGGACGGCCTGCCGATCGCGCTGCACCATGGCTCCTTGTCGCGGGAACAGCGCACAAGAGTCGAGGCGGCGATGGCGGCAGGCAAACTGAAAGCCGTTGTCTGCACGTCCACTTTGGACCTTGGCATCGACTGGGGGGAGGTGGACCTCGTCATCCAGATGGGCGCGCCCAAGGGGGCCGCGCGGCTGATCCAGCGCATCGGCCGGGCGAACCACCGGATGGACGAGGCGAGCCGCGCCGTGCTGGTGCCGACGAACCGGTTCGAAGTGCTGGAATGCCGCGCCGCCGAGGCCGCCGTGGAGGCAGGCGAGATCGATGGCGAAGGCCTGAGACAGGGCGCGCTCGACGTGCTGGCCCAGCATGTCATGGGCCGCGCCTGCGGCGACGGGTTTGATCTTGCGGAGCTCTATGACGAGATCGTCCGTGCCGGGCCGTATCAGGACCTGGACTGGGAAGTCTTTGAAAGAATTGTCGATTTTGTTGCCACCGGTGGCTACGCGCTGAAGACTTATGACCGCTATCACCGCATCGTGCGCCGGCCCGACGGGCGCTGGGTGGCGCGCACGCCGCGGGATGCGCAGGCGCACCGGATGAATGTCGGCGCCATCGTTGAGGCGCCCATGCTGTCGGTGCGGATGGCGAGCTTTATCGGCAAACCCACAGCAGGTGAGCCGCGAGCGGTTCGGGCCGGCCACAAGCTGGGCGAGATGGAAGAATACTTCCTCTCGCAGCTGACCCCCGGCGACACGTTCCTGTTTGGCGGCGAAGTGCTGCGCCTTGTCGGCATCGAGGGGCTGGACGCGCTGGTCGTCCGCGCGACCGGCGACCGGCCCGCGATCCCCAGCTACAATGGCGGCAAGTTCCCGCTGACGACCTTCCTGGCCGACCGCGTGCGCCACATGATCCACAACCCTGCTGAATGGCGCCACCTGCCGCAGCCAGTGCAGGAATGGTTCGAGATCCAGCGCCTGCGTTCCGAGATCCCGCCGCCCGATCACCTTCTCGTCGAGACCTTTCCGCGCGGTGACCGGCACTACCTCGTCACTTACCCCTTTGAAGGCCGCCTTGCACACCAGACCCTCGGCATGTTGCTGACCCGGCGGCTGGAGCGGATTGGCGCCAAACCAACTGGTTTTGTGGCTAGCGAATACGCGATGGCCGTCTGGGGTATGGAAGATTTGAGTCCTGCAAACATGGAAGAATTGTTCCATCCGGACATGCTGGGCGATGACCTTGAAGCCTGGCTGGACGAGAGCGCGCTGATGAAGCGCACCTTCGGCCAGTGTGCGCAGATTTCCGGCCTGATCCACCGGAACCTGCCGGGCAAGGAGAAGAACTCAAGGCAGGTGAGCTTTTCCACAGACCTCATCTATGACGTGCTGCGCAGCCATGAGCCGGACCACGTCCTCCTGCAGGCGGCACGGCAGGATGCGGCGACGGGCCTGCTCGACGTCAGGCGTCTTGGTGAGATGCTGGTGCGTATCCAGGGCAAGATCGACCATGTGCCGCTCACCCGGATCAGCCCCTTTGCCGTGCCCGTGATGCTGGAGATCGGGAAGGAGCCCGTCTTCGGCGCGAGCGTGCAGGATGCGATCCTCAGCGAGGCGGAAGACACGCTGGTGCGCGACGCCATGCGCATCGATTAGGTGTTGGATAGATTGGTCCCCGGGACCATGAACAACACCGTGTATACACCATAAATACCTTGGCCCGGTGCGACGAACCTCAGGTGCCGCGCGCCTCGGCCGCCGGGAGGGCGGTGAGCCGCTGGAGAAGCGCGCTGACCATCCGTTTCCAGACATCCAGCCGCCGTTCCGACACTTCCGCGAGCGCAAAGCAGGCGGCCAGCGTCGCGGCCAGCAGCATCTGAACATGGAGCGGGTTGGCGGCGTCATAGCCCGGCAGCGCATGCAGGAAGCTGAGAATGGGGAAGTGGAACAGGTAGATCGAGAAGGTGGCGCCTGCGCACCATCGGATGAGATGCCCGGCCCGCGTGGACATCCACTGCGCTTGCCCGGACAGGCAGTAGACGCCAAGGAAGTGCACCGCAATCAGGAGGCCAAGCAGGTTTTCCCAGACGAACCTGTCGGAAAACCCGAGCAGACCGGGCGTCAGCCCCAGATCGATCGCGACCGATGTCAGCTTTAGCGGCACACCGCCGGCCAGCATGCCGGCGTACAGCCCCAGCGGCGCCGCGGCAAAAATCAGCGCCATCGGCCGCGACACCCGCTCCGCGCCTCCAGCCCGCAGGTGCAGGAACAGGCCTACGCCGATTGCCCATGCGGGCGCCAGCAGAAGGATCCGCGGCCCCGCTGCCAGGGCAACGGCCGCCAGGAGCAGGGCGCGCATCCGCCCTTTCGCGAACACGGCGATGCCGAAGGCGAGGTAGTACCAGGCCTCGTACGAGACTGACCAGAAGGGCGCATTCGAGCCGAGCCGGATGTTTTCGGGCATGATCTGGGTGCTGAAGAAAAATGCCTTCAGGTATTGTTCGGCGCGCCCGGCATCATTGTACCAGGCGGCGTGATAGGTCTGCGGGAACAACATCGTGCCTGCCGTGTCCAGCGCGAAGGTCAGGATCAGCGCCGGAATGACAACGGAATAAAGGCGGGCCAGCCGCGCTTCGGCGAAAACCTGCGCGCCGCGTGTTCTGGCCAGCGTCGTATAGGCAATGACAAAGCCGGACAGCACGAAGAAGACGATGACCGCATCGCTTGCCATGTCCAGCTGGCGCAGCCGGTTCAGGAAGCCATCACTGAAGCGCGCATGGCCGGCGTGCGAAACGAAGACGAAAACGGCCGCGAGAAAGCGGATGGCGTCCAGGTACAGTGAAAAACCGCGGGACATTTCCGCAGATCCGCCTGTGTGGGCGCCGCCTCCATGAGGGGCAGACAGAGACTTGCCGGTTTTCAGAACTAGTCCCGCCCAGATTCCCGAATTCGAGCCCATCATGACAGAGCGGCCCTAATTTCTGCGTCAAACGGAGGGGGAAATTTCATTGAAAATTGAACGTCCTTCTCGGGCCGCCTTTGGCAGCAGGACGCGTGGCGGCATTCGGCATTTGACCGGTTTTGCGAGCCGGTCCAGAGTTCGCCCATGACCGCAGCCCTCGCAAACCGGCGTGAAGAGACTTTCCTGCATCTTGCGGGCGAGCTGCTCGTGCCGCTGCCGGAGGGCGGCCTCTGGTGGCCGGGCCAGCGCCTGCTGGTCGTCTCGGACCTGCACCTTGAGAAGGGCAGTTCCTACGCCGCGCGAGGCCAGATGCTGCCGCCCTATGACACGGGCGCGACGCTCGGCGTGGTCGAGCGGCTGTGTGCGCAGTTGATGCCGCAGACGATCATCTCGCTTGGTGACTCTTTTCACGACCGTGCGGCCGAGCTGCGCCTGCCGGAACCCTATGCGGAGCGCATCCGCGCGCTGACCTCTGCCCATGACTGGATCTGGGTGGAAGGCAACCACGACCCGGACCCGCCGGCGCATCTGGGCGGCCGGGCGGAGAAGACGGTTCACCTCGGCCCGCTCGTCTTCCGGCACGAGCCGGAAGGGGAGGCGGGCGAGGTCGCCGGGCACCTCCATCCCGTTGCGAAAGTGAAAGGCCGTGGACGGAATGTCCGCCGCCGCTGCTTTGCCAGCGACGGCGCGCGGCTGGTGATGCCCGCCCTGGGCGCCTTCACCGGCGGCCTCAACGTGCTCGACGACGCCTTCGGCAAAGTCTTCCCGGAAGGCCTGACGGCCTTTGCCCTCGGCGAAGGGAAAGTGTTTGTGCTTTCGGGTGGGAACCTGCTTGGGGATGTTCCGCGTGGGGCGCAATGGAAGTTGTGAAGATTCCCGAGGGTGGGGTACCCGGTAAGCAGAAATCGTGGGATCTTCGTTTGGTGTGCGCTGTTCATCGCTGTCACCAGCTTAGGAGTTTTAAAGGCGTATATCAGCCTGTTCTGTGATGATGGGTCGATCTGTTGGGCTACACCAAACAACGATAGCTTATTGCAACCGTGGCAGTTGCTTGTTGCGTGCATTTTGGTAGGCGGTGTTTCCGCGACAATCGCCTTGTATGAGCTCACCAGAGACTAGTTTGGCGCGGGGGAATTCGCTCTATGACGATATTTCTCCCTCGCTTAACCGTAGGCAAATAATCCTATAGCGCTGGCCTCCGCGAACATGGCGGAGTGTGGCCTCATGCGGCACAAGGATATCTGGCGGGGGATTGACCAGCTGGCGGCCCATCATGGGCTGGCCCCCTCGGGCCTCGCGCGCCGGGCGGGGCTGGACCCGACGGCCTTCAACCCGTCGAAGCGCGAGAGCGCCGATGGCCGCCCGCGCTGGCCGAGCACCGAGAGCCTCGCCCGCGTGCTAGACGTGGTCTGCTCGGGCTTTGACGATTTCGCTGCGCCGATCGATGCCCGCCAGGGCGCGGCCGCACCGCTGATCGGCTTCGCGCAGGCGGGCCGGGACGGCTATTTCGACGATGCCGGCTTTCCCTTGGGGCAGGGTTGCGAAGAGGTGCGCTTCCCCGGCCTCGGCACGGAAACGGTCTACGCCCTCGAAATCAGCGGCGACTCGATGGAGCCTGCCTACCGCGCGGGGGCCCGGATCATCGTTGCCCCCGGGGCAGAGGTGAAAAAGGGCGACCGTGTCGTTGCGAAAACCACTGGCGGGGAAGTGATGGCGAAGGTTCTGGAGCGGAAAAACAGCCGCACAATCGCGCTGGCCTCGCTGAATCCCGACTATCCCACGCGTGAGTTCAAACCGGGTGAAATCGCGTGGATCGCGCGGATTTTATGGGCGAGCCAATAGAAATTATTGACACCCTTGTGACATCCGGTGCTTTGCAAAACGCCTAAAAGCGGGTGATTACGCGCGCATGACTGACAAGCCCATTGAAGAGCCGACACCGCAGGAATCCCTCGACCCGGAAAACTGGGACGAATTCCGCGCGCAGGCCCGTCACATGCTGGATGCCGCCATCGACCGGCTGCAGGACGCGCGCCAGGGCCGCGTGTGGACAGAGCTGCCGGGCGAGATCAAGGACACGCTGAAGGCTCCGCTGCCCCGCGAGGGCTGGGGTGTGCCCGACGTGATGGGCCGGATGGAGGCGCTGCTGCCCTATGGCGCGGGCAATACCAATCCGCGTTTCTTCGGCTGGGTGCACGGCTCCGGCACGCCGGCAAACCTGCTGGCCGAGATTGCCGCCAGCGCGATGAACGCCAATGTCGGCGGGCGCGACCATGGCGCGATCTATGTCGAGAAGCAGGTCGTCGCCTGGTGCCGGGAACTGTTCGAGTTTCCGGAGACCGCGAGCGGCATCGTCGTCTCCGGTACGTCCATCGCGACGATCATCGCGGTGAAGGTGGCGCGCGATGCGCGGCTGAACTTCCATAGCCGCAAGGAAGGCATCTGCGGGCATGGCCTCGTCGGCTATACCTCGACCGAGACGCATTCCTGCGTGGCGCGGGCGTTTGACCTCCTGGGCCTCGGCACGGATGCGCTGCGCAAGATCCCGGCGAATGACCGGTTCGAGATTGACATGGACGCGCTGAAGGCCGCCATCGCCACCGACCGGGAAGCGGGCCTGACGCCCTTCATCGTGATCGGCACGGCCGGCACGGTGAATGTCGGCGCGATCGACCCGCTGGAAGAACTGGCTGACCTCGCCGCCGAAGAGAGCATGTGGTTCCACATCGATGGCGCCTTCGGATCGCTCGGTGTACTGAGCGACCGGGTGAAGGGCCGGTTGACCGGCGTGAAGCGCGCCGACTCGCTGGCCTTCGACTTCCATAAATGGCTGCACGTCAATTACGATGCTGGCTTCGCCCTCATCCGCGACGAGAAACTGCACCGCGCCGCCTTTACCGACCGGCCGGATTACCTGACCGCCAAGGCACGCGGCCTTGCAGGCGGTAATCCGTGGCCTGTTGAATATGGGCCGGAGCTGTCACGTGGGTTCCGGGCCCTCAAAGTGTGGGCGCAGATCGCCGAGTTCGGTACCGACCGCCTCGGCCGCATGATCGAGCGTAATTGCTATCAGGCCTCATATCTCGGCGAGCAGGTGGAGAAGACGCCGGGCCTCGAATTGCTGGCGCCGGTGGCGCTGAACATCTGCTGTTTCCGCTATACCGAGCCCGGCCTCTCTGACGCTGTGCTCGATGCGATGAACGACGAGATCGTCATCCAGCTGCAGGAGCAGGGGAGCGCCGCGCCATCGACCACGCGGCTGAAAGGGCGCCTCGCCATCCGCGTGAATATCACCAATCACCGCACGGCCCGCGCCGATCTCGACATCCTGCTGGATGAAGTGCAGCGCATCGCCGCTTCGCCGGAAGTTGCAGCAGTTAAGGAAGCGGCGCTCAAGGATGCGGGCTAGGCCCTTGCCGCAGGCACAAGAAACGGTCAGAAGTCACAGATGGATTGGGGCAAACTGAGATCTTTCCATGCTGCAGCGGAAGCTGGCAGCCTGACGTCCGCCGGAGACCGGCTGGGCATTTCGCAGTCGGCTGTCTCGCGCCAGATCGCGGCGCTGGAGGAAACGCTGGGCGTGTCGCTGTTCCAGCGCCATGCCCGCGGCCTTGTGCTGACCGATGCCGGCCACACACTGTTCCGCTCGACCATGGACATGGCGCAGGCAGCCCAGTCTGCGAACACGGCGCTGCGTGACCAGCAGGAAACCCCGCAGGGCGAACTGATTGTGTCCGCGCCGGTGGCCTTCGGGTCCACCTGGCTGGTGCCGCGGCTCGGCGGCTTTGTGAAGAAGCACCCGGACCTGCACCTCGACCTGCGCCTGGAAGACCGGGAATACGACCTCCTGAAGCTGGAGGCCGAATGCGCTATCCGCCTCTGGGCCGCTGACAAGGCAGACCTGATCCAGCGCAAGCTCGGCACGGTGGCGACGAACCTCTACGCCTCGCCGGAATATCTGAAGACCGCCGGCATGCCGCGCACGCCGCAGGACCTCGATAATCACCGTATCATCGCCTATGGCGACGAAAGCTCGCCCCTGCAGGAGATGAGCTTTGCCTGCCGTGTCGGCCGCGACGACGCCCCGCCGCGCCCGGCCACGCTGAAGGTGAACAATGTCTTCGCCATGCTCCGTGCGGTCGATGCCGGTCTCGGAATTGCGGACGTGCCGGACTATATGGCCTCCACCATGCCGCGGCTGGTGAAGGTCTTGCCGGAAAATGTCGGCCCGATCTTCGATCTCTACTTTATCTACCCAAGCGATCTGCGCCGTTCGAAGCGGGTTGCGGCCTTCCGCGACTTCGTAACAGCTGAAACAGAACAGCTACGCCGCTCAGCCATGCGGCAGGTGTAAATTAACTGCAGTTAATCATGCATAATTGCATGAGTGATCTGACGCAGTGGTGGTTGTGCAAGTGCGAAAAGGGACTATCTAGGCGTCATGCCAAGGGTCCCGGGCATTACCCAATCATTCCTCCGATTGGGCGTTTCCTCCCCCTTCGGGACCCGATACTCACAAGCCCGGCGCGTCAATCGCAGCCGGGCTTTTTTTTCGATCCCCAATCAGGCCGCGGGATTCCAACTGGCCAATTACCAGATAGACCGCCAACGCAGCGAGTACGGCAAACAGGTATGAACCCTCATAGCCCTGCGTCCAGCCGGGCATGGACTGCGCTGTTGCCTCGTCGAACAGGCTGACGAACCAGGCCGGCATACCCTCACCGAAGAAGCTGGCGAGCGCCCCGGCCACCATGGCCCCGAGGGCCGCCATTTCGCGTCCAAATTTGGAATGCAGTCCGATCAGCAGCGCGACGGCAATGCCCGCCGAGCCAAAGGAGGAGGCAATCTCGACAAGGCCCTTGATCGTCTCGCCCGAGGCCGCGATGGCATAGGCGAAGAGACCCGCCAGCAGGGTCAGCGAGCGGCCGAAGAGGAGTTTGCGAGGCTCCGGCAGGTTGCGCGCCACCCGCTCGATCAGGTTCCGGCTGGCAATGGCGGAGACGGCCAGCAGCGTCGTGTCCACGGTCGACAGGATGGCCGAAACGAGCGCGCCCATCAGCACGGTGTACATAAGCGGGGAGAGGTATTGCCGCGCGAGTTCCGGCAGGTAGCTGTCGGTGCTCTCGGCCTCGAACCCTGCCGCATGGCCGAGCAGGCCGATGATCAGCGGGATGGCGCCGAGCACCAGGTAGAGCCCGGAGGCGAGGTAGCAGCCCATACGGGCGATGCTGGCGGACTTCGCACCGAGGAAGCGGGAGATTGCCTCCTGCGCCACGAGCGAGCCGACAATGGGGGTCATCCAGGCGTCGATCATGGAGAGCCAGCTTTCCTTCGTGCCGTCCTCTTCGGTGAGACGCCATTGCATCTGTTCCGGCCCGATATGAGAGAAGGAGAAGTCCCCGGTCGCCAGTACCGTGATCAGCAGGACGACGAGGCCGCCCATCATCACGCTACCTTGTACCATGTCGGTCATCGCATCGCCGAGCAGGCCGCCAATCGTCGTATAGGCGATGATGATCACGGCGCCTGCAAACAGAGCAAAGCCGAGATCTATCCCTGCCGTCTCCGACAGGATCTGTCCCATGGCGAGGAGCTGGGCCGAGGCCCAGATAATCGATGTGGGGATGGTCAGCACAGCGGCGGTGACCTCCGCCCGTGCACCGAAACGCAGCTGCATGTAGTCCGGAAACGTCATGACGCCGGAATCGCGCAGCTTGTAGGCTAGGAAGAGGGCCATGCCGATCAGGCAGAGCGTGTAGCCAAACGGGTCTGCCCGCCCGCCCGCAAGGCCTTCCTCCGCGACGGCGCCGGAGGCGCCCATCACCGTCTCCGCCCCGAACCAGGTGGCGAACACGGACACGCCGACCATCAGCACACCGAGCCGGCGCCCGGCGACAAAGTAATCGGCTTCGGAATTGACGAACCGGCTGGCCCAGATGGCGATGGCAAACTGAAGGACAATATAAACTGCAAGCGCAGCGACCATCCGCCAGATCTCCCGTCTCAGTCCGTCAGAAGAGCGAAACGGTTATGAGGTTTTGGCCGCCGCGCAAGCGGTTTGTTTTGCTGGCCGGATGCCTCAGATGCTGGCGCGCAGCATCCAGGCGGTTTTCTCGGCGATCGTGGCCCGCTGGGTCATCAGATCGACCGTGACAGCGTCGCCCACTTTCTCGGCCACCTCGATCCCGTGCTTGGCGGCACGGCTGACGGCCTCATGCCCCTTGGCGAGGTTGGCGACCATGTCGCTGGCATCCGGGATGCCGTTGTCCGGCTTGATCGTGGCGAGGTCCGTCATCTCACCGGGGGAGCCCGGGGCGAAATGATCGAGCGCGCGGATGCGTTCGGCGATCTCGTCGAGGGCGGCCCAGAGCTCTGTGTACTGGGTCATGAACATGGCGTGCAGCTCGTTGAAGCGCGGGCCGGTCACGTTCCAGTGGTAGCCATGGGTCTTGGCATAGAGCGCATAGGTCTCGCCCAGCAGCTTCTTCAGTGCCTCCACGGATTGGGCCCGTTGGTCTTCCGTCAGTCCGATGTCGATCGGCATGAAATCTCTCCTTCTGGTTACCCCAATCATATGGGGATTTGCTGCTGTTGCAGCCAATCGAATGGTCGCAGGCAACCTATAGGGAAAATCTATTTCAGGGCTTCGCAGAAGCGCTGAATCCGGGTCAGCGCTTCCTTCAGGGCCTCTTCCGAGGTCGCATAGGAGACACGGAACGCCGGGGAGAGACCAAAGGCAGCGCCGAACACGACGGCGACCTTTTCGGTTTCCAGCAGTTCGGTGGCGAAATCCTCGTCCGTCTCGATCACCTTGCCGGATGGAGCCGTCTTGCCCAGCACGCCCGCGCAGGACGGATAAACATAGAACGCGCCTTCCGGTGTCGGGCAGTGCAGGCCGGGCGCCTTGTTCAGGCCCTCGACCACCATGTCGCGGCGGGCCTGGTAGGCGGCCTTGCGGACGGGCAGGAAATCCTGCGGGCCGTTCAGGGCCTCGATGGCGGCATACTGGCTGATCGAGCAGGGGTTCGAGGTCGTCTGGCTGATCACCTTGCTCATCGCCTTGATCAGCTTGTCAGGTCCGCCGGCATAGCCGATCCGCCAGCCGGTCATGGCGTAGGCTTTCGACACGCCATTGATGGTCAGCGTGCGCTCCCACAGGGCCGGCTCGACCTGGGCGATCGTCGTGAACTCGAAATCGTCATAGACGAGGTGCTCATACATGTCGTCGGTCATCACCCAGACGTGCGGGTGGCGCAGCAGCACATCGGCCAGCGCCTTCAGCTCGTCACGGGTGTAGGCCGCGCCGGTCGGGTTCGACGGCGAGTTCAGGATCAGCCATTTGGTGTTCGGCGAGATCGCCGCTTCCAGAGCCTCCGGTGTCAGCTTGTAGCTGGAGTTCGGGCCGCACTCGACCTTCACCGGCTC
The DNA here is from genome assembly GCF_003263315.1 of Hyphomonas sp. GM-8P. NCBI lineage: Bacteria > Pseudomonadati > Pseudomonadota > Alphaproteobacteria > Hyphomonadales > Hyphomonadaceae > Hyphomonas > Hyphomonas sp. GM-8P. The sequence goes on along the minus strand of NZ_AWFE01000001.1, from coordinate 158,958 downwards.
GCCGCCTGCCATGAGCACCATTTCCGGATAGGACACCCAGTAAGGGGCCGGGCAGATGACTTCGTCGCCGGGGTTCAGCGTCGCGACGAGGGCATTGTAGATCACCGGCTTGCCGCCCGGGGCGACGTGGATCTGGGCTGGGGTATAGGTCAAACCGTTTTCGCGCTTGAACTTGCCGCAGATGGCTTCCTTCAGCTCCGGCAGGCCGTCGGCCGGTGTGTACTTGGTCTTGCCTTCCTGAATGGCGCGAATGCCGGCCGCCTTGATATTCTCCGGCGTGTCGAAATCCGGTTCGCCCGCGCCGAGGCCGATGACGTCATGGCCAGCGCGTTTCAGTTCGGCCGCCTTGGTGGTGACGGCGATGGTGGCAGAGGGTTTGACGCGGTCGAGCGCGTCCGACAGGCGGAGATCAGCAGCCATGATAAGTCCTTGAGGCGGTCCCAGGAGTTCGGCCCCGGCAGGAGCGCCGGGCCGTGCCCGCAATACGCTTCGCAGACGGTGCCCGCAAGCCCTGTTCCCGCGGCATTTCGGGCACGGCGATGGTTAACAAAGCATGGCGCGGGCTGGCGCGATTTCACGTCACGCGGCGCACGATATTTAAAGATTATATGCGATCCTGCCCCGCGGTTGAGGGAGCTTTCTTTTCCTGTGGCAGGGGAGGAGAGGTGTCATGAGAATGGCGAACATACCGAACGCGTACGAGAAGATCGAACGCGACCTCGGCAGACTGATCGACGAAGCAGCCAGAGACGCACAGATCTGGTTTGAGCGGCTTTCCGACATGGAACGCCTGATGGGGCTTTGCGGCTTCATCCTGATATTGTTCTGTCTGGTCATTTCGAAATCGGCGACCCGGGCGGCAGATCCCGGCACCAGCCGCAGCTTTGCCGGCTCGTTCACACTGGTCGTGGTGTTCAGCTTTCTGGCAGGCATGCTGATCGACAGTCCGTTCGATCCGCGCAACTTCGTGAACGAAGACTTCATCCGCCGCATCCTCTAAAGCTCGCATAACGGCGCCAGCTCGCCTATTTTGCGGTTCATGGAGACTGAATCGCCGGGCGCAGCCCCCTTGCGGGGTGTTGACGTCATCAAGGACAATCTGACCCGCCTGCCGGCGAAGCCCGGCGTCTACCGCATGTACGGGGACGCCGACGAAGTGCTGTATGTCGGCAAGGCGCGGAACCTGAAGGCGCGGGTCTCGAACTATGCCCGCCTTGGCGGCCATACCCAGCGGATCGCCCGGATGATCGCGCTGACCAAGCGGATGGAATTCGTCGTCACCGAAAGCGAGACCGAGGCGCTGCTGCTGGAGGCAAGCCTGATCAAGAGCCTGAAGCCGCGCTTCAACGTGCTGCTGCGGGACGACAAATCCTTCCCCTACATCCTGATCCGCCGGGATCATGAGGCGCCGCAGATCAAGAAGTATCGCGGATCGAAACAGGACCAGGGGGATTATTTCGGCCCCTTCGCCAGCGCCGGCGCGGTGATGCGCACGCTGGACACGCTGCAGAAGGCCTTCCTGCTGCGCACCTGCGAGGACAGTGTCTACAATGCCCGCACGCGGCCTTGCATGCTGCATCAGATCAAGCGCTGCGCGGCGCCCTGCGTGGGCCTGATCTCCATTCGCGACTATCAGGAGCTGGCCGATGAGGCGGCCGACTTCCTGCGCGGGAAGGGGGCAGACCTGCAGAAACGGCTCGCCAGGGAAATGGAAGAGGCCGCCGAGGCGATGGATTTCGAGCGCGCTGCTGCCCTGCGCGACCGCATCCGCGCCATCGCTCATGTGCGCGGCAGCCAGGACGTGAATCCGGACGACATCGAGGAAGCCGACATCTTCGCCATCTCGATGGAGGGCGGGGTGTCCTGCGTGCAGGTCTTCTTCATCCGCGCCGGGCAGAACTGGGGCGCGAGTGCGCACTATCCGCGCCATGAGCGTGATCAGACAGCGGAGGAAGTGCTCTCGGCCTTCCTGGTGCAGTTCTATGACAAGCGTCCGCCGCCGCGGCTGATCCTGGTTTCCGACATGCCGGAACAGGCGGACCTGATCGCCGAGGCGCTGAGCCTCAAGGCCAACCGCAAGGTCGAGATCCGCAAGCCGGAGCGCGGCAGCAAGAAGGATCTCGTCACTCAGGCCGCCCGCAATGCCAGCGAGGCCGTGACGCGCAAATTGTCGGAAACGGCCAGCCAGGCGCGGCTCCTCTCCGAAGTGGCGAAAGTGTTCGAGCTGGAGAAGCCGCCGGAGCGGATCGAGATCTACGACAACTCCCACATTCAGGGCACGAATGCCGTGGGCGGCATGGTGGTCGCGGGGCCGGAGGGCTTCATGAAGAACGCCTACCGCAAGTTCAATATCAAGGATACGAGCCTCGAGCCGGGCGACGATTATGGCATGATGCGCGAGGTGATGCGCCGCCGGTTCAATCGCGCCAAGAAGGAGCGGGAGGAGGGTGACCCGTCCAACTGGCCGGACCTTGTTCTGATCGATGGCGGCCTCGGCCAGCTGAACGCCGTGATTGAGGCGCTGAAGGAAATTGATCTGACGCCGGATGATGTGACGCTGGTCTCCATTGCGAAGGGCGTCGACCGGAATGCCGGGCGGGAGCAGTTCTTCCGTCCGGGCAGGGCGCCGTTCAAGCTGCCGGAGAATGCGCCGGTGCTTTATTACCTGCAGCGCCTGCGCGACGAGGCGCACCGCTGGGCGATCGGCGCGCACCGGCAGAAACGCTCGGCCGCGATCGGCAAGTCTCCGCTGGACGAGATCGAAGGCATCGGCCCTGCGCGCAAGAAGGCGCTGCTGCACCATTTCGGCTCGGCGAAGGGCGTGTCCCGCGCGAAGGTGGCGGACCTGATGGAAGTGGACGGCGTGAACGAGGCGCTGGCAGAGCGCATCCACGGTCACTTCAACGGAGGCTGACCGTCCACATAACCCGCGCGTGCCGCCAGGTTTGCGATATAGCTTTCCATCAGGTGGACGAGTTCGTCTTCCAGAGTCTGCGGATCGAGTTCCAGTTCAGGCTCAGCGATCGTTGCGCGCAGCAGGTAGATCACGGTGTGCGTCAGGATGAAGGACGCCTCTTTGCCGAGGCCGAAGCCGAATTCCTCCCGCTGGCCGAGGGAGTCCATGAAGGTGAAATGCTGGCGGCTGACTTCCTTGCCGCCCTGGGACTGGAAGACGGTGTTGGACAAGATGAGCTGCGTTTCAGGCGTGCCCTGAACACCCTGCATGGCGGCGCGGATGATCAGGCGCACCGAGCTCATGTTCGGCTCGTCGAGCAGCAATTGCGTGATCTTTTCCCGCAGGGCGTCGCTGTAACGCCGGCTGAGTTCCACCAGGATTGCGTCGCGGTCATCGAAATACTGGTAGAGCGTGCCGATGGAAACGCCCGCCCGCTTGGCGATGCGACTGGTCGTGAATTTGGCGTATCCGTCCGAATCCAAAACCTGAAAGGCGGCTTCCAGAATTGCGTCGACCGTGGCTTTGGCGCGCGCCTGTTTTGGATTTCTTCTATTTATATCAACCATTTAGATCGGGCCCGCACTTTCTGAGACTCGCGTTTTCAGAAAGCGAATAGAAAATATGAGGATTTCTTACATTATTGGCGAAGCAGCGTCTGAAACGCAACCGGAGTACATGATGACCGCATCGCTCGAAGATGTGCACAAGCGCATTGCGCTTCAAAAAACGGCCTTGCCGGTGATGTATGGAGACATCGACTTTTCGATGGTGCCGGAGCGTTACACCGAGGATCTCTCCGTCAGTTCCATGCGGGACTATGCGAAGAAATTCCCGCCGCCGCCGGCTGACATGGTGGAGCGGGTGAAGGCCTATACGATGCTGGGCGACATCACGGCGGACGCCTATGCGGCCCTGATGCCGCAATACGGTTTCAAGCGGCTGGTCGACATGCTGACCACGGCCTGTGACGAAGGCATCGACGCGGTGCCGGACGCGCCGGCGGAGCTGGCCGCGCTGATCGCTGAAATGGAAGTGAAGCCCGAGTGGCTGAATATGGACCTTGTGCGCGAAGGCGCGCGGCTGAACCGGCTGCCCATGGCCGAGACCTCGCCCTGGATGATCCGCGGCGCATTTCTCGCAACCTTCCTCAACAAGTATACCGCGCTTCCCATGGCGCTGACCGGTACGCTCAGCCACTCGACGGCATCGCGCCGTGTGAACGAGACGGCGACCTTCTTCACCATCACGACACTGCCGGGTGCGCTCGAGCCGCGTGGGGAAGGTTTCAAGGCCGCCGCCATGGTGCGCCTGATGCATTCCATGGTGCGGTTCAACGTGTTGCGCCGGGTGAAGGGCTGGGACCCATCCGTCTACGGTATTCCGATCCCGCAGGTGGACCAGATGCCGGCTGGCCTGATCGATGTGTTCCTGCTGGCCTTCAAGATGGTGGAAGAAGGCCGGACAGAGTTCACGGCAGAGGAGCGCGCCCGCGTAGAGTTCAGCCGCTACCGCTGTTTCCTGCTGGGCCTGCCGGAAGACCTGTTGATGGATACGCCGCAGGGCATCATCGACATCATGAATGCGCGCAGCGGATCGATCCTCGCCGGGTTCGATGACGAGACCTGCGGGGCGCTGGTGCGGGCGACCCTGTCGACCTATCTGCCGCCGAACAAATCTCTCGGAAACCGGATCCACAACGCTCTGGAGCGCCGCCTCGCGCGGCTGGTCCTGGTGCAGCACTTCCTGGGTGGGAACAGCCAGATGGCACGCGATATCGGCGTGCCCGTCGGCCCGCTGGACTATGCGGTTGCCGGCGTTCTGTTCCCGATGATAGCGGCGAAAATGGCGATCTACAGCACGGCACTGAAGGTGCCGGGTCTGCGCGGGCTCGTGGATCGTCACCTCGTCGCCAAACTCCGCCGTCTGCTCGTACGCTACGGCCATGCCGAGTTCACGACGGACGCGTCAGCCTATCGACAGGCTGCACCTGCTGTCCCGGCGGAGTAGGGGGGCGCAGCGGCCGGCTTCTTCAATTGAAGGGCCGGCCGCTGTTGTTCCGTAACCGGAGAAGAATCAGTCGCCCTGGTCCATGGCGACGATGATCTGGGCGAAGCCGTTGGAGATGCGGCCCATATTCTCAACCGACATGCGTTCATTCGTTCCATGGAAACCGGTCAGGTCCACCGGCGTGATGACGGCTGGCGAGAAACGGTAGACGCGCGGCGTGATCGCCGTGGCGTAGCGGCCATCCGTTGCGCCGATCACCAGGGCCGGGGCAACCGGGGCGCCGTCACCGGCCGCTTCGGCCACACTGGCCAGCACGGCATAGGGGCGGCCATCGGTCGGCGAGACGGGCGAGGCTTCGCCGCCACCTTCTTCCGGCACGCCGACCTGGATGCCTTCGATATCTTTCGTCACGTCCTTCACATGCTCGACCACGTCGGCGACCGTGTCGTTCGGGTGGACGCGGAAATTGACCACGGCGGTCGAGCGTTGCGGCAGCACGTTTTCCTTAGCTGATCCGCCCAGCATGGTCGGTGCGGTCGTGGTCCGGATCATCGCATTGCCGGCAGGCGTCGCGGCGAAGGATTTCTCCACCATGCCGCCGAACAGCCACATGTTTGCCAGCGCCATTTTCTGCATGAACGGCATGTCACCGGAAGAGGCGAGCAGGAGGTCGGAGACCGGCGGCCTGGAGAAGTCTGCCGGCATCTGGTTCTCGTCGAGTGCGACGATGGCCTTGCCGAGCTGCACGTTCGCAGAGTCGCGCGGCGGCATGGACGAGTGGCCGCCGGTGCCGACCGAGGTGACCTGCAGCGTGACATAGCCTTTTTCCGAAACGCCGATCATGCCCATCTTGGCGCCGGTCAGTGGCGACGGATCAAGAATGGCAAAGCCTTCATCGACGGCCATCACAGGTTCGATGCCACGGGATTTCAGCAGGGCGATGGCTTTTTCCGCGCCGGAGCCCAGCACTTCCTCGTCATGTCCGAACTGGAGAATGACGGTCCGCTTCGGCTGGAAGCCGGAGGCGGCGAGGGCTTCGACCGCTTCCATGATACCGATCAGGTTGCTCTTGTCGTCGAGGGCGCCGCGGCCATAGATATAGCCGTCGATGATGTCGCCCTTGAACGGCGCGCCGGTCCAGTCACCCTCAGTACCGATGTTCACGGGCACGACGTCCTGGTGCGCCATCAGCAGCAGGGGCTGGAGCGACGGGTCGGAGCCCTGCCAGGTGTAGAGCAGGGTCAGCGTGTCCGGCACGATTTCCTTCGTCATCGCCGCATGCGCGGCCGGATAGGTTGCTTCCAGCCAATCGTGCAGCGCCAGCCAGGGGCCTTCCTGTCCGGGGCGCGGATCGCCGCCTGCCAGCGTGATAGTCTTGAACTGGATCGCCTCTGACAGGTGTTCCGCCGCGGTGTCAGCCGAGATGGCCGGCACGTCCGGCAACTCCACCCGGTCGCCCACAGGGGCGCCGCCATAGGTGAAGGTGCGGTACAGCACGACGGCAACCAGCAGCGCGACTAGGGCGCCGAGCCCCAACAGGAATTTCTTGAACACTGACATACCCTCCAGTCCGTTCGGCGCGGACGGTCGCGGGTCGCCCGGGGTTCGTCAAGCCGTCGGGTGGCAAAAAAATGACTTGGCCGTCACGATTTTCGAGGCAATCATGGACGCATGACTGACGCTCCGGCCAAGCGCCTGTCCCTGCCAAGGGTTCTCGCTTTTTCCTCTCTGAGTATCCCGCTCGCCGGAGTCGGCTTGCCGGTCGGTGTCTACCTTGCGCCGCTCTATGCGCGGGAAGTCGGCCTTGGCCTCGAGCTGACTGGCCTCCTGTTCATGCTGCTCAGGTTCTGGGACATCTTCACCGATCCGGTGATGGGCTACCTGGTTGACCGCTACCGCAGCCCGTGGGGCCGTGTGCGCCACTGGATCGTGCTGTCGGTGCCGATCCTGGGACTGGCCACTTATTTCGTCTACATGCCCAGCGTAGGGGCAGGGCCGGGTTATTTCGTCGGCTGGATGGTGCTCTTCTATATCGGCTTTACCCTGTTGCAGACGGCCCGCTCGGCCTGGGTGCCGGCGATCGCGGTCGACTATGATGACCGATCGCGCTTCTTCCAATGGGCCGAAATTGTCAGCGTTCTGTCGATGCTGTTCCTGCTGGCGATCCCGGTGGTGCTGGAGCTTGCCGGCTTTGGTGTCGGGCGGATGGGGCAGGTGGCTGTCATGGGCTGGGTGCTGCTGATCGCGCTGCCGATCTCGGCTTTCCTGTCGTGTGCCTTCGTGCGCGACGAGCCCGTGCGCGGCGACAAGGGGAACGCCGAGAAGTTCCGGTTGCGTCCCTTCATTGCCGCGCTGCGTAACAAATACCTCGGGCACATCCTGCTCCTGGAACTGTTGTCCGGAACGGCGATCGCCGTGACCTCGGCGAACTATTTGTTCGTTGCGGAATTTGTGTTCGGTCTTTCGGACGGCATGAGCAGCCTGGTCCTGATGTTTTTCTTCATCATGGCGGTCTGTGCCTTGCCATTCTGGCTGAAACTGGCCGCGCACACCGAGAAGAGCTTTGCGTTCAAGGTTGCGGCGCTTTTGTCCTGTTCCAGTTTCTTTATCTACTATATCGCCGGGCAGGTCGGCGGGTTCTGGCCGCTTTTCATCGGTGCCTTCTTCAATGGCGCGGCGTTCAGCGCCCCCATGGTGCTGGCGCGGTCAATGACGGCGGATGTTGTGGAATGGCAGGTGTCTCAGACCGGGAAGAACCGGTCCGGCATCTATTATTCCCTCATCACCAGCGCCTACAAGGTCGGCAGCAGCCTGGCCCTCGGCGTCGGCTACCTGATTCTCGGTCAGTGGGCCGGATTCCATCCGAACAAGGATAACTCGCCGGAAGCGATCCATGGCCTGTTGCTGGTCTTCTGCCTGTTGCCGGGCTCGCTCTACCTGCTCGCAGCGCTTGCCGCGTCGCGCTACCCGTTCACGCGGGCCATGCAACAGGAAGTCAGTAAATCGCTTGACCCGCGCGGGCCGGAGATCATGGACTAGAAGCCGCCGCCTTCGGCGAGCCATTCCTTCTCCGCATCTGTCGACTCCCGGCCGAGCGCCTTGTTGCGGTGCGGGAAGCGGCCGAATTCGTCGATTACCTTCTTGTGATCCTTGGCATATTGCAGCGTGCTTTCGATCAGGTTGCGGAAGCCTTCGCGGGATTCGACCAGAAGGTCTGTGAAGACCGACACCGAACGCTCCTGGTCCTCCGGCACTTCGGAATGTTCGAGCGGCAGGTAGAAGAAGATCCGTTCCACTTCCGACATGCCCTTGTCCTGTTTCAGGGCGAGGCCGTCCTTGCAGAGGAGAAGGGCGAGGCTGTCCTGTTCGAAGGCTTTGGCCTCATCGCGGTAGAGGTTCCGGCTGAACTGATCGAGCACGATGATGACGGCGAGGCGTTCGCGCGGGCCGCGGGCTGCCCAGTCTTCGGCGGAAGGCAGGTCTGAGAGTGTCTCCAGCAACTCACCGAAGCGTTTGCGGATCTCCGCGTCTGTCTCTTGCGACTTGCCGAACCAGAGCTTGTGCTTTTTCCCCGCTGCGTCCGGTGAGGCAGACGCCTCGCCGATCCAGTAATCGATGACGTCCTGCGGGGTGGGAAGTTCGCTCATTCTGTTCAGGCCTGCTGTTCGGGTCTCGTGGCAATAATCATGTAATTGACCGAGGTGTCGGTACTGATCTTCCATGCCCCGGTCAGCGGCGTGTAGGAAACGCCGGCCGGCGGCTCCGGTTCCAGACCGGCTGCAGCGAGGGCGTCGTGCACGGTTTCCGGCGGCAGGAATTTCGACCAGTCATGTGTGCCGCGCGGCAGCCAGCCAAGAATGTATTCCGCGCCGACCACGGCCGTCGCCAGCGCCTTGGCCGTCTTGTTCAGCGTCGCCACGATCATCAGCCCGCCGGGCTTCACGAGGCTGGCGGTGTCCTTCAGGAACTGCACAGGGTCTGCGACATGTTCGACCACTTCGAGGTTCAGAACGATGTCGAAAGGCGGCTCACCCGCATCGATCAGGCCTTCGGCAGTGCCGGCCCGGTAGTCGATGGAGAGGCCCTCTTCCTGCGCATGCGTCAGCGCAGTCTTTATGTTGGCTTCGGAGGCGTCGACGCCGCTCACGGTCGCGCCGAGCCGCGCCATGGGCTCGCAGACGAGGCCGCCGCCGCAACCAATGTCCAGTAATCTCAATCCTTCCAAGGGTTTAACCTTACCCGGCGCGATCCCGAAATGCCGTTCTGCCGTCTCGCGGATGAAGCGCAAGCGGACGGGGTTAAACCGGTGCAAAGGGCGAAATTTGCCCTTTGGGTCCCACCACTCTGCAGCGATGGAGGAAAATTTTTCCACCTCGGCCGGGTCGATGCTCGGCGTCCTGGGTGCCCCTAGGGAGCCTTCAATTGTTTTCACCATGCTCTATCAAACCTGTTTGATCCGGCTTCGAACAGCCCCTATGAGGGCGCTTATAGGGGCATACCCGTTTCTACAGGATATAGGGCGAAATGGCGCGCACGGTACTCAAGTTTGGCGGAACCTCAGTCGGAGACCTCGATCGCATTGCGAACGTGGCCGACATTGTGGCCGCTCGCGCAAAGCAGGGTGAGCATATGGCTGTGGTCGTTTCGGCCATGGCAGGGGAGACCAACAAGCTGGTCGCGCTGGCCGAGGGAGCTGCGGGCACCGAGCTGACCCGCGATCAGTTCGACGACGAGTATGATGTCGTCGTGGCCTCGGGCGAGCAGGTGACGGCGGGCCTTCTGGCACTGGCGCTGCGCAAGCGCGGCCTGAAGGCACGATCCTGGCTCGGCTGGCAGCTGAAGCTGAAAACCAACAAGAGCCACGGCAAGGCCCGCATCATGGGCTTTGACGATTCCCGCCTGCCGGATTCCATTGATGCGGGCGAGATCGCCGTGATCGCCGGTTTCCAGGGCGTGACCGAAGATGAGCGTGTCGCCACGCTCGGCCGGGGCGGGTCCGACACCAGTGCCGTGGCGGTCGCCGCCGCGCTGAACGCCCAGGTCTGCGACATCTATACCGATGTCGACGGCGTCTACACGACCGACCCGCGCATTGTTCCAAAGGCGCGGCGGATCGAAAAAATCTCGTTCGAGGAAATGCTCGAAATGGCTTCGCTGGGCGCCAAGGTCCTCCAGACCCGCTCAGTTGAGATGGCCATGAACCATAACGTGCCGGTGCGCGTGCTCTCCAGCTTCCTGAAGCCCGGAGAGCCCAATCCCGGAACCCTAGTCTGCGCAGAGGAAGAAATCGTGGAAAAGCAGGTTGTCAGCGGCGTCGCCTATTCGCGTGATGAGGCGAAGGTCACTCTTTACGGCATGCCGGACAAACCGGGCGTTTCGGCAAAACTGTTTGCCGCACTCGCCAAGGCCGGGGTCAATGTCGACATGATCGTCCAGGCCAATGCCCGTGGTCCGGACCGCGCCAACATGGTTTTTACCTGCACCGACCGAGACAGCCCGTTCGCAAAAGAGACGCTGGAAAAGATGCAGGACGAGCTCGGTTTTGAGTCGATGGAAGTCACACGCGATGTCTCCAAGGTCTCGATCATCGGCGTCGGCATGAAGAGCCATACGGGTGTCGCCGAGACGATGTTCCGCGCGCTTTCGGAGAAGAACATCAACATCGATGTCATCGCGACGTCCGAAATCAAGATTTCGGTCCTCATCGCAGCGCCTTATACGGAACTGGCCGTGCGGGCCCTGCACACTGCCTTCGGCCTTGACGCCGAGTAAGACCGCCTGCGACAAGCAGGACTAGATGGCCTACAATCTACCTGCCACGCGTCTGCTGATGAACCGCCTCCGCCAGATGATGGCAGAGGATGGAGAAGCACGTTCACGGCTCGACAATGTGGTCCGGCTGATCGCCTCCACCATGGTGGCGGATGTGTGCTCGATCTACCTGCGCGATCGCGGCGGCCAGCTTATCCTCATCGCGACCGAGGGCCTGAAGCCGGAAGCGGTCGGCAACACCCGCCTGTCGGCCAATGAAGGCCTTGTCGGCCTCGTGTCCCGCCGGGCCGAACCGATGGCGATTCAGGATGCGCCGCGTCATCCCTCCTTCTCCTATCGCCCGGAAACGGGGGAGGACCCGTTCCACGCCTTCCTCGGTGTGCCCATTCTGCGGGGCGGCCGGGTGATCGGCGTGTTGACCGCCCAGAACAGGACCGAACGGGTCTATGGCGATGAAGAGATCGACACGCTGCAGACCATCGCCATGGTGCTGGCAGAGATCGTCGACCGGATCGATCCCGAACACCTCGACAATGGCAACGGGCATGAGCGGACCCGCAATCCCGTCTCCCTGCGCGGGCGCGTTTTCTGCGAAGGCCTCGGCTATGGCCGCGCGGTGCTGCATGACCCGGTCGTGCCGGCGGCGAAATTCTTCGCCAGCGATCAGGAGCTTGAGGCGGAACGGCTGACCCGCGCGCTGAGCGGCCTCAGGAAATCGATTGACCGGATGATGGCCATCGATGGCGCTGTGCTGGGCGACGACCCGCGCGACGTGATGGAGACCTATCGCCTGCTGGCGCATGACCCGTCCTGGGCCGAGAAACTGCAGGAAGGTGTGCGTTCGGGCCTTTCCGCTGAAGCGTCGATCGACCGGGCCCGCCGCGAACACCGCGCCCGCCTGCAAAGCGCGCGTGACCCCTATCTGCGCGAGCGGCTGCATGACCTCGAAGACCTCGACAACCGCCTGTTGCGCATTCTGGGCGGGGACGAAGGCCGTCCGGAGATCAGCGAGGAACGCAGTGTTCTGGTGGCCCGGCGCCTCGGCCCGGCGGAATTGCTGGAATATGCGAATGCCGGCCTGCGCGGCATCCTGATGGAAGAGGCAGCAGCCTCGTCCCACGCCGCCATCGTGGCCCGCGCGCTCGGCATTCCGACGCTGGGCGGCATCGAGGGCCTGACGACTAGGATCGATCAGGGCGACTGGCTGATCGTCGATGCAGAGCAGGGCGTGCTGCACGTCCGCCCCGATGATGCGCTCTATGACGCCTACAAGGACCGGGTGGCCCTGCGCTCTGAGCGTCAGGCCGCCTATGCCGCCCTGCGCAACAAGCCCGCCCGGACAAAAGACGGAACAGACGTCCGCCTGATGCTGAATGCGGGCCTGGAGCTGGACCTCGACACGCTGGACCAGACCGGCGCTGACGGCGTGGGCCTGTTCCGGACCGAATTCCAGTTCCTGGTCTCCGAAACGCTGCCGCGGCTGGACGATCAGGTTCAGCTCTACCGCCGCGTGCTGGACAAATCGCTGGGCAAGAAGGTGATTTTCCGCACGCTGGACCTCGGCGGCGACAAGGTGCTGCCGGCGCTGAACCTGCAGCGGGAAGAAAACCCCGCGCTCGGCTGGCGGTCCATCCGGTTTGCGCTGGACCATCGCGGCCTGTTCCGCCGCCAGCTGCGCGCGCTGATCCGGGCTGCGGGGGAGAACGCGCTGACGGTCATGTTCCCGATGGTGACCGTGCCGAGCGAATTCTTTGCAGCCAAAGAGCTGCTGATGAAGGAAGTCGAATGGACCTACGAAGCGACTGGCAAACGTCCGTCTCGCATCGAGGTCGGCGTGATGCTGGAAACCCCGGCGCTGGCCTTCAGCCTGAAGGAACTGGCCGGCGAGGCAGAGTTCCTGTCGGTTGGCACCAACGATCTGATGCAGTTCTTCTATGCCGCCGACCGCATGACGCCGTCTGTCTCGGATCGGTACGACCTTGTTTCACCGAGCGCTTTGCGCTTCCTGAATATGGTTTCCGAAGAGTGCAGAACCCACGGAATCGGGATGTCCGCCTGCGGGGAGGCGACCGGTTCCAGCCTCTCGGCGCTCTGTTTCGTTGCGCTCGGGTTTACCAATCTTTCAATGTCTGCTGGATCGATCGGTCCAGTCAAACGTATGATCAGAAGCCTTGATCTTACAGCGTTTCGGGCCGATTTCATGGATGCGCTCGATAAACCGAACGATGCGTTCCGTAACCAGTTGTTAGCTCTTGCGGCTGAACATGGCGTGGAATTGGCGGAAGGTTGATAGATTGGCTCTGTGAGTTAACCTCACTCATGGACCATTTCTTGCGCGATGGTGGGACAAATCAGAACCATCACGGCTGTACTGGACGAACATGGCACACGACGACGACACCCTTCACGATCAGGCCGGGCCCGCGGCAGGGACCGAAGGCAAACCGTTGACTGACACCGAACGCTTCCTGCGCGCCAAAGAGATTTTCGAGTCCCGCTCCTATGAGGGCGAAGAGCTGCGCATGGGCCAGGTCCTGCGCCGGGTGCGCGAGGTCAAAGGCCTGGAATTGCAGGATGTTTCCACCGCGACCCTGCTGCGCCGGGACTATCTGATGTGGATCGAGCGCATGGAAGTCGGTGAACTTCCAGGCGGTGGCTACCTGACAGCCATTCTCGGCACCTATGCGAAATTCCTCGGGCTGCCCGAGAAGGACGTGATCGCAATCTACACCAAGGAATGCGGCGCCGTTCAGGAAGTGAAAGAGGCGGCACCTGTCCCGAAAATGGGCCAGATCGCTGCTGAAAAGGCCCGCTGGCCGCTGGCACTCGCCTCCGCGGCTGCCCTTGTGGCGCTCGCAGCCGGCGCAATCGGCGTGTCACAATTCATGCGGCCCGCGCCGGAAGTCACTGAATCGGCGGCCATCGTGGCGGTTAACGGCGCCCGAGACAGTCTGTTCGCAGAGTCTGAATCGCAGCGCCCGGTGCCGGATACGCTGCCGCTGGAACTGGTCGCTGTGCGTCAGGGCTGGCTGGAAGTGCGCGGCGCCGACGGCACGATCTTCCGCAGCCGCGTCATGGCGGCAGGCGAGACCTATTTCCCGCGCCTGAACGCCGGCTGGACCGTGTCGGCCCGCGACGGCGGCGCGTTCGAATGGCGGGTCGGCGACATCGTGGTCAGCCCGCTTGGCCCGGACGGCGCGGAAATGTTCTCCGTCAGTGTGGACGAGCAGCTGGCCCGTGCCGCGGAAGTCTCCGCCCCGGCCATGGCGGCCAATGGCGGCAGCAAAGCGACCCGCTGAGGCAGTTGAAGTTTCCGTAAACGCATTGCCGGATCGGCGCGAACGCGCCATCTAGGGGCCTTGAGGCACCAGAGGCACATGACATGAGCCACAATCCGATCCGTCCATGGCGCGACATCACGCGGCGCAAGTCCCGGCAGATCCGTGTCGGCGATGTGTTGGTCGGCGGGGATGCCCCCATCGCCGTCCAGACCATGACCAACACGCCGACCGAGGATGCGGCGGCCACCATCGCACAGATCCAGCGCGCGGCAGAGGCCGGCGCCGACATCGTGCGTGTGTCCTGCCCGACGGAAGACGCAACCGCCGCCATGCCGGAAATCTGCAAGGCGAGCCCTGTGCCGATCGTGGCGGACATCCATTTCCACTACAAACGCGGCATTGAGGCGGCAGATGCGGGCGCGGCCTGCCTGCGCATCAATCCGGGTAATATCGGCTCAGAAGCCCGCGTGAGGGAAGTCGTCGCGGCGGCCCGCGCCAATGGCTGCTCCATCCGGATCGGCGTGAATGGCGGCAGCCTGGAACGCCACCTGCTGGAAAAATACGGCGAGCCATGCCCGGATGCGATGGTGGAGAGCGCGCTCGACCATGCGCGCATTCTCGATGATCTCGGCTTCCACGAATACAAGATTTCGGTGAAGGCCTCCGACATGTTCCTCACCGTCGCGGCCTACCAGCAGCTGGCCGAAGCGACGGATGCGCCGCTGCACCTGGGCATTACAGAGGCCGGCGGGCTTCGTACGGGGACGGTCAAATCCTCGATCGGCATGGGTGCGCTGCTTTGGGCCGGCATCGGCGACACGATCCGCGTGTCTCTCTCCGCCGATCCGGTGGAAGAAGTCAAAGTCGGCTTCGAAATGCTGAAGTCGCTGGGCCTGCGCACGCGCGGCGTGAACATTGTGGCGTGCCCCTCGTGCGCGCGCCAGGGCTTCGACGTGATCAAGACGGTCGAGATCCTGGAACAGCGTCTCTCGCACATTCATGAGCCGATCTCGCTGTCCATTATCGGCTGTGTCGTCAACGGCCCGGGCGAAGCGGCGCTGACTGATCTCGGATTTACCGGCGGCGGCAAGGAAAGCGGCAAGATGTTCGTGGCCGGACGGCCGGATCACAATGTCTCCAATGCCGACATGATCGAGCACATTGTCGACCTCGTCGAGCAGAAGGCCGAACGCATGCGCGCCGAACGGGATGAAGCCGAAGTTGCGGCGGAGTAATCGCTAGAGCGGTTTGCAGCTGCTGTCCGGCACCAGCGCGGCGGCGGCATCATAGGCCTCCTGTGTCGCGGCCAGCCGTCGGACGAGGGCCAGAGCCTCAGGCTGTTTCACACGAACGACATCGGCGGAACCCTTTTCCGGAACCGCTTGCCCGTCCATTGCGACGATGACCCGCCGCACAATCGGTGTACCGGAGGCGCGGGCGTCGAGTGAGCCGGCATAGACATTGTCCGTCGTCGCGGCGAACACCGACAGGGACCCGTAATCGGGCCAGGCGGGCGCGGTCAGCTCGACCGGTCCGGATGACAGGTCGATCAGGCAAATGGTGTAGGCAAGATCGGGCGCGGGGCGTACCACTGTTTGCGTTTCCGGACTGGTGCGCGGGCTCATCCGCCAGACATTCTCCGTCAGGCCGCCTTCCATCATCCGGTCACGGACTTTGGTCATGATCTTGCCGGGCAGGGCATTCAGCACGACGAAATGCGCCAGGGCGCCGATGAGCAGAAACGCGGCCAGACCTGTCAGGAAACTTTTCATGATCCTTGCCCTCCGCAGGACACCCGCTCGATCCTCGGCGCAGGAAGCGTTGCTTCCGGATCGGCCAGCAGGGCTGGTGACGGTTTGTAGAGGCGCAGGGTCAGGTCGAAATCGCCTGCGGCGCGGCTGGAGACCCAGCCGCCGTCATCCGGTTGGTCTGTGGAAACAGTAAAGGCCCATGCCTCTGCGCTGCCTTCAGCAGCGGCTTCAGTCAGATCGTAGGAAAGCGCATCGTCCGTGTTGGGCGGAAGGCGGCTGTCCCCGTCATAGAGGGTGACGGACCACCAGAGCGCCGGCATGGCCGTACCGCTGACCCGGTAGGTGCAAGCTTCCTTCAATGGAGTGCCGTCCTGATCCGTCGCGCGGGTGAAGTAGACGGCTTCCTCCTTGGTCAGCGCCAGCAGGCCGTGGCGGGCGATGCGGGCGCGCGTCCACGGATTTGCGCTTGCGGAGCCGATAGTCCAGTCGCTCTGCCAGCCGCCGGCATCGACCCCGCCGGAAAGCCGCACGCCGGAGCCAATCATGCCCGCCATGACGAGGGCGGAGACGGCACCGGCGCCGAGGCCAAGGACGCTGCCAATCAGGAGAGGGATCAGTTTCATGCCGGCAGGTTAGCGGGGCCGCCGCGCTGCGCAAACATGAAACTGATCGGGAGAGCCTATTCCGCCGGGACGGGAACACGGGACATTTTCGCGGCCGGCTTCAGTCCGAAAAGGGGACGCAGGAAGCCGACGCGGCGGATGACCAGTTCGTGCAGCAGGGCGCAGCCGCCGAATGTGGCGAGGATCACCAGCGGCACCTCGACCCAGACGCCGAGGCCCTGACGGGTCAGCCAGTAGCCGGCCATGACCGTGATCGTCTGGTGCAGAATGTACCAGGGGAAGATCGCCTCGGTCATATAAGTGAGTGCGCGGCTGGGGCGGTTCAGGTAGCGCTGAGCCAGGCCGAGCATGGAAACAATGGCCAGCCAGGCATAGAAGATCCGTGCGATACGGGCTGGCCAGACCAGCCAGTTCCAGTCGGCGCTTTCGGCCATGGCGTCCCAGTTCGCCCAGAGCGGGGTGAGCACCGCGCCTAGCAGCAACATGCCGGTGACGGCGAAGGGCAGGACCCGGCGGATCGCGCTCCAGAAGTTGCGGTCCTTGGCCAGCAGGAAGCCGATCATCAGAATGGTCAGGCTATGGGCGTGATTGGCCCAGTCATTTGTCAGATCATGCGTCGTCCGGAAATAGGGGTCGAGCGTGAAGCGGTAGAGGATGAACGGGGTCACCGGCAGGACAAGGGCGACGAAAGGCCCCCAACGGCCAGCGAACAGGAATTCGGTGATGCGCGCCCCGGTGCCGGTCATGAACCGGGCCAGCGGCGAAGCGACCGGGGCCAGCATCAGCGTGTAGACCAGCAGGTAGACGACGTACCAGAGGTGGTTCCACGTCGGGGTCGTGATGGAGAAATCGGACCCGAAATCGAGATATTGCGGCCAGAACTGCCAGAAGCTGCCGGAGAACTCGCCGCTTTCCACCAGCTGCAGCCAGCTCTGCGGCGCCACGATGACAATCATGCCGAACAGGATGGGCAGGCCAAGACGAACGACGCGTTCCCGCGCGAGTTTCGATCCGCCGAGCTTGTCCGCCGCGAAGCGCAGGGCGACGCCGGAAATGAAGAAAAGGAGCGCGAGGCGCCAGGGGTTCAGCAGCATCATCGCCCATTCGGCGCCGGGACTGACATGCACGCTTTTCACGTGCCAGTCCCACGTCACGTAGAACATGCCGGTGTGGTAAAAGATGAGCAGGCCGAAAGCGATGACGCGCAGCCAGTCGAGATCGTAACGGCGGGGGAAGGCAGGGGCCTTGGGCGGTGCGGGCATGGGGTAACTCCTTGTCTCTGGAGCGCACACTGCCGCTGGCCCTGTGGCACGTCAGCGGGGAAGGGCTATGGGGTGGATCGGTGGGACAAACGGCCCATCCCGGGGATGAACGGCGGCACTGAGGGATGAAATTTTGCCGTTTGCCTTCCGGTTCTCACGAGGAATGTGGCAGGAGTGGCGAGATGAATGCGCCGACTCGCCACCCCGAGACCGAAGCCGACCGTCAGGCAGATCGCTGGGCCTTGGCGGGCTTTGTCATTTTCATGCTGGCCTCATTCGTGATCCAGGCGACCTCGATCCAACTGGAGGACCGGCATGCCCGGCTGGAGCCATGGGTGCGGGAGGGGGCATCGCATCTCTCCCTCCTGTGCCTCGTTCCGTTCTTTCCCCGCATCCTGGACATTGCGCCGCTGTCGCTGCGGCGCTGGCGCTGGTCTGTGCCGGTACATCTCGTCGCCTGCCTCGCCTTTACCGTGCTGCACGTGCTCGGCTTCGTCCTGCTGCGAAAGCTGACCTATCCGCTGGTCCTGGATCACACCTACACATTCGGCCTCTCCGATCCGATCAACTGGATCTATGAGGGGCGCAAGGACGCTTATGGCTACGGCATCACGATGCTGACCTTCGCGCTGGCCCGCATGGCGATGCAGAACAGGCTCGAATCCCGCGCCGTGGATGAAGTGGCATCGCGCGAGCAGCGCCTGATGCTGAAATCCGGCGGGCGGACCATCATGCTGAATGCAGGGGACGTCATCCATGCCAAGGCCGCGGGAAACTATGTCGAGGTGAGCACGGCCGGAAAGACGCATCTGGTCCGCATGACGCTGACAGAGCTGGAACGTCTACTGGAGGAGACCGGCGGTCACCATGTGCGCGTCCACAGATCTCACATAGTCAATCTTGATCATGCCATGGTCATCACGCCGACAGGGGAGGGGGATGCGATGATCGAGCTCGATACCGGCGAAACCGTGCCAGGTTCGCGCCGCTACCGGGACCGTTATGCGCAAACCGCATAAGCACTATTTCGTGAGGGGACTGGCCCGGACCGGGAATATTGGTAAGGGTCGCCGGCGGTGAGGCAGTTCATGAATACAGGTAATCTATGATCCGCCCTATACTCTGGTTCCTCGCCCGTCTGCCGCTTCTCGTCCTGATCCTTGTCGTGGCGCTCGTCATGTCGAGCTGCACGATGCTCGGCATGAATTATGCGAGCCTCGACACCGACAACAAGCCCGCCCCAGTGCCTGCGCTGGACCTGCCCGCGATTACGGCGGAAGGCAGCCCGCAGCGTGAGGCGCTGAAGCAGAAATTCGAGGACGTGCTCTACGGGCCATGGCCTGCCGGCATGCCGGTCAGCTATGGCGACTGGCAGATGATCGACCCGGAATACCTGGATGGGCGCGGCACGCTGGAAGAAGTGGAAATCACCATCGGCAGTGGCGATGGGGCCCGGACATTTACCCTCGTCACCGCCTTCCCGAAGGCGTCGGGACCGGTACCCATTGTGATCAGCCAGACCTTTGCCGACACGTGCTCCGTTTTCCCGGACGAGCCGGTTACCAATGCCGAAGGGCAGGTCTGCGACGGCGGCATGATGGAAGGCTTTCCCGGCTGGGCCGCAACGCAGATCTTCGGCACCTATATCGCGCTGGCGCCGGTGGAGCGGTATTTCGATGCCGGGCTTGCCTATGCCAGCTTCTATGCTTCCGATTTCGTGCCGGACAGCCGCAAGCAAGCCCCGCCGACCATGGCTGCGCTCGGCGGGCCGGTGAACCCGACATCCGCCCTGATGGCCTGGGCCTACAGTTTCTCTGCCGCCGTTGACGTGCTCGATGCAGATCCGCGCATCGATCCGAAGGGTATTGGCGTGATGGGGCATTCCCGGCACGGCAAGTCGGCCCTGATGGCAGCGGTCTGGGACCGGCGCATTGCCGCTGTCGTGGCGCACCAGTCAGGCTTTGCGGGCGCCTCCTTGTCGCGGTCGCTGACCGGCGAACGCCTTGATCGGATGGCAAAAGCCTATCCGCACTGGCTGGCGCCCGAAGCACAGGACTGGACCGACCGACTGGAGGACATCCCGGTAGATCAGCACGAACTTCTGGCGCTGGTCGCACCGACGCCGGTCCTGCTGGGCAATGGCCGCCGCGACGTCTGGTCTGACCCGAATTCCTCCTTCCGGGCCGCAGAGGCGGCAAGCGCAGCCTATGAAGCGACCGGGCATGCCGGTCTGACTGCGTCCGGTATGCGGGACTTCGATCCGGCAGCTGGAATTTCCTGGTGGCTGCGCCCCGGCGGGCACAGCGTGGTGTCGGAGGATATCGACGCTTTCACGGTGTTCCTGCACACTCACCTCGTCGGGGAAGGCGCCTCACAATACGCTGTTCACTAAAGGCAAAGCGCAGTAAGCGTAAGAAAAACAGTGCTTAGGGAGGGCACCCATGCCAATCAATGTTGGATTTCTTTACCCTGTTCTCGCCCTTGTGGTGTGGACGCTTGTTATGTGGCTGTGGATGTATGCGACGCGCATTCCGGCGATGCAGAAAGCGCAGATCAATCCTGACGAAGCGCGCCATCCCGGCACTTATGTCGACAGGATGCCGGCGAACGTCCGGTCGGTGGCCGACAATTACAACCACCTGCACGAACAGCCGACGATCTTCTACGCCCTGATGTTCTTCGCCGCGCTGACTGGCGGGGGCGATCATGTCGCGACCTACCTCGCCTGGGCCTATGTCGGCCTGCGGGTGGTGCATTCCTTCGTGCAGATCCTGTCGCCGAAAGTGACGCTGCGGTTCATGATGTTTGCGCTTGGCTCGCTGACGCTGTTCATCCTGGCCGGCAAGGAAGTGGTCCGCATCCTCACGCTGGCATAGAACCGCCGGAAGGGGCTTACCAGTTGCCGTAAACGGCTCTAGAGAAGCCGCCATGGCAAGCATTTCTAATTCCCGCCTCGAGCAGGTGATCGACCGATTTGAAGAAGTCGAGGCGCGCATGGGCGCGACCTCGGATACGGCCGAGATCATCGCGCTGTCGAAGGAACATGCGGAACTGAAGCCCGTCGTCGAAAAGGCGAGGGACCTTCTGAATTCGCGCAAGGGTCTGAAAGAGGCCCAGGCGCTGGCATCTGGCAGTGACAAGGAAATGGCCGAGCTGGCCGAGATGGAAATCGAGGAACTGAAGGAGAAGCTGCCTGAGCTTGAGCAGGAAATGCAGATCCTCCTGTTGCCGAAGGATGTCGATGACACGGCCGATATTGTGCTGGAAATCCGCGCCGGAACCGGCGGGGACGAGGCGGCGATTTTTGCCGGTGACCTCTTCCGCATGTATTCGCGCTATGCCCAGCTGATGGGCTGGAAGGTGGACGTGGTCGATGCATCACCGGGCGATGCGGGCGGCTACAAGGAGATTGTCGCCAACGTGTCTGGCGATGGCGTGTTTGGCCATATGAAATGGGAAAGCGGCGTGCACCGGGTGCAACGCGTTCCGGCCACCGAGACGCAGGGCCGGATCCACACATCCGCGGCAACCGTCGCCGTGCTGCCCGCGCCGGAAAATATCGAGATCGACATCAAGCCGGAAGACATCCGTATCGATACAATGCGCTCCTCCGGGGCAGGCGGGCAGCACGTCAACACGACCGACTCCGCAGTGCGCATCACGCACCTGGCAACGGGTATCATGGTGACGAGTTCCGAAAAGTCGCAGCACGTGAACCGTGAGAAGGCGATGGATCAGCTGAAGATCCGGCTTTATGAGAAGCAGCGAGCTGAAGCCGATGCCGAGCGTGCCGAGGCGCGGGCCAGCCAGATCGGCTCCGGCGATCGCAGCCAGAAAGTACGCACCTACAACTATCCGGAAAACCGCGTGACCGATCACAGGATCGGCCTGACGCTTTATTCGTTGGACCGGATCATTTCGGGCGACAAGCTGCAGGACGTGATCGAAGCGCTGATTACGGAAGACCAGGCGCGCAAGCTCGCTGCCATGGAAGACGCAGGCTGACCGCCGAAGCAGGCGTCAGGATGGAGGTATCCGGCGTGCAGATCTATCAGGAGCTTCTCCGCGACGGCGTAAACCGCCTGCGCGAAGCCGGCATCGAAGAAGCCGGCCATGAGGTGCGCCGGATGCTTATGGCTGCGTCCGGCCTATCCCGCACGGGGCTGATCTCTGCCGAAACGGACGCGGTGCCTCACGAGGTTGCAAGCCGTTTCGGCGAAATGCTCCGTAAGCGGCAGACACGGCAACCGCTCCAACACATTCTCGGTTCGACCGAGTTCTATGGTCTCGAATTCCTTTGCGATGGGCGCGCGCTGATCCCGCGACCGGACAGTGAAGTGGTGGTGGAGGCCGCCCTGCGCCGGATCCCGGAAGGGGAGGCGATGATTGTCGCAGACCTTGGTACGGGAACGGGCTGCCTTCTGGCGGCCATCCTCGCCAACCGTCCGCGCGTCCGGGGTGTCGGCGTTGAGGCGAGTCCGCAGGCGGCGAGCCTGGCGCGTGAAAACCTCACCCGGCTGAAGCTTCAGGACCGTTCGACCGTTTTCGAAGGAAGCTGGGCAGACTGGCGGGATTGGCAGACGGCGGACCTGGTCATTTCCAACCCTCCCTACATCGCCAGCAGCGAGATTGCCGGTCTTGCGCCGGAAGTCCGTGCGCATGATCCGGTTTCCGCGCTGGACGGTGGCGAGGACGGGCTGTTCGCCTATCGGGAGATAATCGAACTCGCCAGGGACTATCTGAAACCCGGTGCGTGGCTGGTTTTCGAGATTGGCCACGACCAGAAAGAAGCGGTGTCCGGATTGCTCGAGTTGGCAGAATTTACCGAAATCGGGGTCTCAAAAGACCTTGGCGGAAATGATCGTGCCGTATGGGGCCGGAAACCTGAAAAGTGATACTTACATTTTCGCTTGGCGGCCAAGGCATTACAGGATAGAAGAATCGTGTGAAACGAGATGAGCGGGTTCCGTTGGTTTCCCTCTTCGATCACAGGCTTCGCGCAAAAAATGGGGCTGTGGCCAGCTGAACAAAGGGCCAGCGCGACGGAATGCCTGCACAGACTAGCAGGCGCATGAACATGGGACTGACTTCATGAAACGCTCACGCGGGCGCAACCGCCGGTCAGGCGGTAACAACCAGAACAATTTCAACAATCCGAACCGGCACTTCGAATCTGTCGGACCGGACGTGAAAATCCGCGGGTCTGCCCAGCAGGTGCTTGAAAAGTACCAGCAGTATGCGCGCGATGCCCAGACCAGCGGTGACCGCATTCTCTCGGAAGCCTATTATCAGTTTGCCGAACATTACCAGCGCATCGTTGCCAAGCAGCAGGAAGCGCGGGATCGCCAGCAGCAACAGCGCGGCGGCAGCCGCGATGAGCGCGACCAGAACCGCCGTGACAATCCCCGCAATGACGGCGATGACAATTCGAATGAGTCCGGAAAGGACGAGTCTGAAAAGACCGAAGCCAGCGTCGAGCGCCGTGATGCTCCGTCGAAGCAGGACGACAGCGGCGATGACGCCATGCGGGTCATTGATGAGGATACCGCCTCCGACGAATCCAGCGCGTCTTCGGACGATGACGACAAGGACGACAAGCAGAAGCCGCGCCGCAAGAGCCCGCGTCGCAAGACCTACAAGAGCGGGGAAAATGAGTCTTCAGACGATTCCGATCCGTCCGATGGTGTGTTGAAGACGGTTTCCCGCGGCCGCCGCAAGGCCAAGGACGAGGAAGCGGAAACGTCCGCCGAAACGACCGACTGAGCGAACAGGCTCCGTCGCAAACAAACAGCCCGGTGCGCTTCAGGCGGCCGGGCTTTTTCTTGTGTGAGCCTTCCCGCCGCAGGGGAGTTGCAACACCGGAATCTGTTCCCACATTGGCTATGAAGGACAATGGCACTGCCGCTAAGCGGGGCGCCGGAATCCCGAAACAAATCTGCCTTTGAAAGGGGATGATACATGAATATTGAGCAATATACCGAGCGGGCCCGGGCCATTATCCAGGGCGCTCAGACAGCCGCATTGGCGGCTGGCCATCAGGTTCTGACACCTGCCCATGTCCTGAAGGAGATGCTGGAGGATCGCGACCAGTTGGCCGTGAACCTCATCCGTGCGAGCGGCGGCCGGCCTGAACTTGTGGTTCAAGGCGTCGACACGGCGCTCGGCAAGATCCCGAAAGTTTCCGGCTCGAACACCGGCCTGCGCCTTGAGCAGGCTGGGGCGAAACTGTTCCAGGATGCTGAAGCCGGGGCCAAGAAGGCGGGCGATTCCTTCGTAACAACCGAACGCCTTTTGCTGGCGATTGCCGGCCTCACCGGTGATCCGGCTGCAAATGTTCTGAAGGATGCTGGTGTGACACCAAAAGGGCTGGAAGGGGCGATTGCCCAGCTGCGCCAGGGGCGCACAGCCGACAGCGCCAATGCCGAAGAAGGCTATGAAGCCCTCAAGAAATATGCCCGTGACCTGACCCAGGATGCGCGCGACGGCAAGCTCGACCCGGTCATCGGCCGTGACGAGGAAATCCGCCGCACGATCCAGGTCCTGTCGCGCCGGACCAAGAACAACCCTGTCCTGATCGGTGAGCCCGGCGTGGGTAAAACAGCAATTGCCGAAGGCCTCGCCCTGCGTATCGTCAATGGGGATGTGCCGGAAAGCCTGAAGGACAAGAAGCTGCTCGCCCTCGATATGGGCGCGCTGATTGCCGGCGCGAAGTTTCGCGGTGAATTCGAGGAACGCCTGAAAGCAGTGCTGAATGAAGTGCAGCAGGCCGAAGGCGGCATCATCCTGTTCATCGACGAGATGCATACGCTGGTCGGGGCCGGGAAGGGCGACGGGGCGATGGACGCCTCGAACCTGTTGAAGCCGGCGCTCGCCCGCGGTGAGCTCCACTGTGTTGGTGCCACGACGCTGGATGAATACCGGAAATATGTCGAAGGCGACCCGGCACTTGCCCGCCGCTTCATGGCCGTGTTCGTGGACGAGCCGACCGTGGAAGACACGATCTCGATCCTCCGTGGCCTGAAGGGCCGGTATGAGGCCCACCATGGCGTACGCGTATCGGATGCGGCGATCGTTTCGGCGGCCACGCTGTCGAACCGCTACATCACGGACCGCTTCCTGCCGGACAAGGCCATCGACCTGATGGACGAAGCGGCCTCACGCCTGCGCATGCAGGTGGACTCCAAGCCGGAAGAACTGGACGAGATCGACCGCCGCCTGCTGCAGCTGAAGATCGAAGCCGAAGCGCTGAAGAAAGAGAAGGATGCTGCCTCCAAAGAGCGTCTCAACACGCTTGAGGAAGAGATTGCAGAATTGCAGGCCCATTCCGATGAGCTGACGACGGCCTGGAGCGCCGAGAAGAACAAGCTGAAAGGCGCTGCTACTGCGAAGGAGCAGCTGGACCGGGCCTATGCCGAAATGGCCGAAGCCCAGCGCCAGGGTGATCTCGCCAAGGCATCCGAGCTGAAGTTCGCGACCATTCCGCAGCTGGAAAAACTGATCCGGGAAACCGAGAGCAGCGAAGATGGCGGCGGCGGTGTCGTCTCCGAAGTTGTGAAACCTGAAGACATCGCGGCGGTCGTCTCGAAGTGGACGGGCATTCCCGTCGACAAGATGATGGAAGGCGAGCGCGAGAAGCTGCTGAAGATGGAGGACGCCCTGCGCAAGCGGGTCGTTGGCCAGGACCCGGCCCTTGAAGCTGTATCCAACGCCGTGCGCCGCGCGCGTGCCGGCCTGCAGGACCCGAACCGTCCGATCGGCTCGTTCCTGTTCGTCGGTCCGACCGGTGTCGGTAAGACGGAGCTGACCAAGGCGCTCGCCGAATTCATGTTTGACGACGACACGGCCATCTTGCGGCTCGACATGTCGGAGTTCTCGGAGAAGCACTCCGTGGCCCGCCTGATCGGCGCGCCTCCCGGCTATGTCGGATATGATGAAGGCGGCGTGCTGACCGAAGCGGTCCGCCGGCGTCCTTATCAGGTCGTGCTGTTCGACGAGGTCGAGAAGGCCCACCCGGATCTGTTCAACACGCTGCTTCAGGTGCTGGACGATGGCCGCCTGACAGATGGCCAGGGCCGGACCGTGGACTTCAAGAACACGATCATCATCATGACGTCGAACCTCGGCGCCGATGCGCTGGCCTCAGGTGAGGAAGGCGATATCTCCGAGAGTGCGAAAGATGCGGTGATGGGGGCCATCCGGGCGCACTTCCGTCCGGAGTTCATCAACCGGATCGACGAGATCGTCTTCTTCAAACGGCTGGGCCGCGGCGAGATCGACCACATCGTCGACATCCAGATGGAGCGCCTCGAAGGCCTGCTGAAGGACCGAAAGATGAAGCTGGAGCTCAGCCTCGACGCCCGCAACTGGCTGGCCGCCCGCGGTTATGACCCGGTCTATGGCGCTCGTCCGTTGAAGCGCGTGATCCAGAAGGAGCTTCAGGACCCGCTGGCCCGGCTGCTTCTGGAAGGCCGGATTCATGATGGCGAAACCATCAAGATCGGCGTGGAAGGCGATCAGCTCTCCATCAACGGCGTCCCGAACGACTTCGCCAAGGGCGCAGCTGTTCTGAACTAAGCAACGTCACATCAAACGGAAACGGCGCAGGAAAACCTGCGCCGTTTTCTTTTTTCTGCGGGTTTGCTGTGCCTCAGGGGGAGGGTGGGTTCATTGGCAGCGAAACGCTGAGCAGGGACCCGCCCTCTTCGGCGCGGATCGCATCGATCTCGTCACGGGTTTTCAGGAATTCATCCATCATGAGCGGCGTCTCGGCCAGTTTGCGGCCGGTGGGCAGTTTCAGCTTCATCGCGTTTACCGGCTTGCCATTGATGTACACCTCATAGTGCAGGTGGGGTCCTGTGGAGGCGCCTGTTGATCCGACATAACCAATGATTTCGCCCTGACGCACACGGCGCCCTTTGCGCAGGCCGCGGGCATAGCGCGACAGGTGGGCATAAGCTGTTTTGTAGCCATTGGCGTGGCGAACGATGATGTAATTGCCATAGCCGCCGCGGCGGGCGGCCCATTCGACCGTGCCGTTACCGGCCGCATAAACCGGTGTGCCGGTCGGCGCGGCGAAGTCCGTGCCCTTGTGCAGGCGGGTATAGCCGGAAATCGGATGGACGCGGTTCCCGAAGGAAGAGGAAAGCCGCGCGCCGTTGATCGGCGTCTTCATCAGGAATTTCGTAGCGCTTTCACCATTGAAATCGAAGTAATCGGTCTCGCCATCGTCTGAGGGCGCGAAGCGGTAGAAGCTGCGCGTCAGGGCCTGGCCGTTAAGGGCGGCGTAGATCAGGTTGCCGGTCTTTACCGGGTGCCCGGCCTCATCGGTGTACGTTTCGTACACCATTTCGAAGGAGTCGCCTGGGTGAATTTCGCGTTGGAAGTCAACGTCGTAGGCGAAGACGGAGGCGAAGTCGACGACTTGCTGGTCCCCCGCGCCGAGGTTCAATGCCGTTTCATAGATCGAGGTTTCGATCGGGGCGCCGACGCGGTGATATTGCGGAATCAGACGCGCATTCAGGGCCGCGGCGGTCCAGCCGCCGTCCGCGCCGCGTTTGATGAACAGGTTCCGCCCAGCCTCGGCCTTCACGTTGAGGGCACTGAGATGCCCGTCATCCAGGAATACTTCGGCTTCAAGACCGGGCAGAAGTCGCCGCGGATCGATCAGGTCCTGGTCGTAAAGGGTCTGAAGGGCACTGGCCGCTTCGTTTGCGGGGGCGCCGAGACGTTGGACGAGGCCGGTCAGCGTCTCGCGGCGGGCCAGCGTGCCGGTCGCCGTCTGCAGCGGCGTTGCGGGTGGCTCAATATCTGTGGCGGTCAGCAGGGTCGTCGCCAGCGGCGGTGGGGCGGGGGCTGCTTCTGCGGCGCCCGGCCCGTTCTGGCCGTTCGGTCCGGCGATCAGCAGACCCGCAAGGGCCGAGCCTGTTCCCAGTACCAGCAGCGCAACAAGGCTCTTCACGCCATGCGAAAGAGTCGAGCGCGCTGGCGCCTGGGGTTCGGTCGTCTGTTGAGTGTCTTGCATGCTGCAAGCCCCTCCATTTTGTTCGCCACCCTGGCCTCCTGCCTGCAAATCCCATGCAGACGGACGTTTATTCGCCAAATTGTTATCGCCTTTGCCTATTAAGGCTTTTGAAACAAGGCCGGAAAGGAATTCCCCTTTCAGGCAAGATTCTAAATTCCACAGCGAGCCGGACGCAAGCCGGATGAGTCAGTGACGCAGGCAGATGACGGAGATTTTAGCAAAACAGGCCGCAAGGCGCCATCGGCGCGTGCGCGCTGGGCACGTCGTGTGCTGGCAGGGGCTGTGCTGCTGGTACTGCTCGGCCTGATTGCTGGCTGGGCGATGCGGAAAAGCATTGCCCGTCAGGTGCTGGCCGACTGGTGCGCCGGACGGAACCTCGCCTGTACGGCCCGGTTTGACGAGCTGGGGCTCGATGGCGCTGCGATCAGTGATCTTGCTGTAAAAGGGCAGGGCCAGACGGCTTTCGAAGCGCCTTGGGCTCGCGTCCGGCTGGATTGGCCTGGGCTATTCACGCCGCGTGTTGCTGGCGTTGAGCTGGAAGCGCCCGTTGTGCACGGGGCGCTCGCTGACGGACAAATCGGCTTTTACGGGCTTGAGCGGCTGGTGCCGTCTGGTGGCAGTAGCGGCGGTGGGGCGCTTCCGGCGATCGACATTCGCGATGGTCGCATCCTGATCCGGACGAGCGCCGGTGAGGTCGGCGCCAGTGTCTCGGCGAACGGTCTGTTTCCGAAGGATGCCACAGCCTCCATCGTTATGGACCCGGCCCATCTGGACGAACCGCAGGGATACCTTCGCTGGTCTGGCGGTGTTGCGGATCTTGTTGCGCGGAATGGCCAGCTGGAAGGCCGCGTGAACCTCACCCTCGAAGAAATGCGCACTGACGATCTGAGCCTGATCGACGCCCAGCTGGTAGCGACCATAGAGTCAGGTCTCGATGAAGAGGCGCCCGCGCGGCTGGTCTGGGAGGGGCGGATAACGGAAGCCTCTGGCGCCGACTTTGCGCTCTCCGGCCTCGAGACCAGTGGTCATGCGCAACTGGACCGGGTGGCCGATGCGACGCGAGAGGCGCTGATCGACGCATTGACCGAGGCAGACATTCAACTGGAATCCGGTAAATCGGGGTGGCGTGGCTATTCCGCGGGCAAGGCCCGTGTCGAAGCCTCAATGCGCAAAACGGACGGCACGATTGCTGGGCCAACGGATTTTTCCCTGAAGGATGTCTCGATACCGCAAGGCAAGGCGGGTGACCTGTCCGCGGCAGGCCAAGTTGCCTGGACGGAAGCGGAGGGTGTCCGCTTCTTTGGCCAGATCGCCGCCACAGATGCTGCCCTGACCGAAACATTTGCAGAGGGCCCGCTCAGCCGCGTGAAACTGCCGTCTCCCCTGACGGCGCATGGTGACAGTCTGAGAGCGGCCTTCAGCCAGGCGCTGTCTGATTTCGATGCTCAGGCGCAGGTCGGTGTGACAGTGCGCGAAGGGAATCTGACGCTGGATGCGCAGGACACTGCGTCGCTCAAGGCGGCGAGCGGTCTGGCTTTGTCCGTGTCGTCACAGCGGACGGACAAGCCCTGGTTCAGCCTGAATGGCGGAACGGCCTCCATTGGCGGCGAGCTGTCCCTGAAAGGCGGCGGTGCGCCACGAGTGTCTGCAGACCTCAACTCACTGGCATTTGGAAGCAGCGGCTTGCTCATCGATGCGCGTTCTGTGGATATGTCCCCCTGGTCCGTGAACGGAACACGGTTTGGTATGGATCTCTCATCACTAAGAGTCAGCTCGAAGCCAGATGATCTGAGCGTAAATGCAGGCGGTTGGGTGTCGCTGTCCGGACCCGTGTTCGGGATTGAGCTCTCCGACTCTCGGCTGAGCGGCACAATCCAGGTGATCAATCGGGAAGAGGGGCTTCGCGTTGAGCCAGTGAATGAGCCATGCCTTCGGTTTGATACGCAAGGCGTGAAGCTTGGCAGCGTGATGTTCCAGCCAAACAAGCTCAACCTCTGTCCGCGCAAAGGCGCGTTCATGAAGCCCGGGAACGGGGATGCATCCGGTACAGCCTCCCTTGGCAAATTGTCCTGGCCATTTGAATCAAAATCGGTCACCGGTCAGCTCAACCTGACGAATGCCGCGATCGATTGGTCGGTGCGTAAAGGCTTCACCCTGTCGCTTTCCTCGCCTGATCTCACCCTGCCATTGGATATTGGAGACCGTACACTGTCGATTGATGCGGCAAATCCGCATGTCCGCCTTGTGACGGCGAAAGGCAAAGTGCCTGCGCTTGCCGCGACGCTGGGCAATACGGTGTTTGGCGGAACACTGATCCCGGCAAAGGTGACCGCTAAGGAAATCAGTTTCGATGGTGAAATCGGTTCTGGCGGCTTGTCCGGAGACCTCGCAGGTGGATCGGTCCTTATCCGGGACTTCCGCGATGACCCTGTCTATCAGCCGCTCGTCTCTGATCTGACGGCGCAGATGCATGAGTGGCAATTGGCGCTCAGTGGTCCGCTACGCCTGAAAGCCAATGATGTGCCGGTCGGCGACATCACGGCAGACATCAATGTGCTGACGCTCGACGGCACGGCGCGGGTCGCCACGCGCGTGTTGGAATTCAAGAAAGGCGGACTGCAGCCCGTCATGCTGTCGGAGCGTTTGCGCGGCGTTTACACAGATGCGGCAGGCCAGATGGAAGCCGCTTCCGATGTGAAGATAGATGGCGGGCGTCTGGCCGGCACCGCGGATGTGTCCGTCACGGACTTCGGATTTCAGACGACTCGCCTCGGGCGGGTGGAGAATGTGAATGGGCAGGTTCACTTTGCGGATCTGTTTACGCTCTCCACCGATCCGAGCCAGGTGCTGACGGTTGGCGGCATGAACCCCGGCGTTCCGCTTCGCGAAGGCCGGATCGTGTTTGCGTTTTCAGGCGGGAAAGTCCTTGCGGTTGACTCTGCGGCCTTTCCCTTTGCTGGCGGAACGCTGGCGCTGGCCCCGTTTGACTGGGCCCTTGGTGCAGATGCGCAACATGTCGAAGTGACGGCAGATGCGATCGATCTGGCCGAGCTCGTCCGTATCCTGAAGCTTCCTAAGATCGAGGCAGAAGGCACAGTGTCTGGCCGGTTCCCGATCGATGTGGAACGGACGAAAGTCCTGGTTCGTGATGCGCGGCTTTTTGCGGACGATAGCGGCGGTCGGGTTGCCTATCTGGGAGATGCCGCAGACTCTGCGGCCCAGTCCGACGCCAATGTCCGCCTCGCATTCGAGGCGCTGAAGGATTTTGACTTCACGGTGCTCGAGGTCGGGCTGGACGGGGATGTGACCGACCGGGTGAAGATCACGCTGAAACTGGCTGGCAAGAGCCGGAACGACATCACTTATGGGTCGAACGCCCATATTGTGAAGGGCCAGCCCTTTGAATTCAAGATCGCTGTGGATTCGGCGCTGGCGGAACTCTTCCGCTCCAGCCAGTTCTACACCAACCAGCAGAAGCTGACCGATTTCGTCGTTGAGGAAGTGCTGACGGACCGCGGGCTGAAAATCGCCGAAGATGAATAGGGGACAACCATGTCCTTGATTGACGTTAAGCCGCGCCATGGCATGGTGGCGCAAGCTTCAAGGAGGCCGCCACGCCCATGACCCTTCGAAACACACTCCTTGCCGGCGCCGGATTTGCTATCCTGGCTGCCTGCACGCATACGATAAAGATCGAACCGTCGGACAAGCCGATCAAGATCGATCTCAATATCACCCAGGAAGTGCGCATCATCCTCAACAAGGAAGTCGAGGAACTGATCGCGGACAACCCGGATCTGTTCTAGCGAAGAGAGGAGACATTTCATGACATCCCTTCGCACTTTCGCTGCCGCCTCCGTATTCGCCATCGCATCCTTTGCGGTGGCGCCTGCCGCTTTTGCGGGCGACCCCGTGATCGATGCCGCCATAGATGCCGGCCAGGTGGGTGAAACCATCGACGGCCTTCTGGGTGTCGTGGGCGCCGCCGATCCGGCCATTGTCCGCAAGGTCAATGAGATCAACAATCGCCGCGCGGCCAAATATGCCGAGGTCGCTGCCCAGACAGGGACGACGCCTGCGCAAGTCGCCCGCCTGACCGGTGAGAAGCAGATCGAGAAGCTGGATGCCGGCGAGTACTACATGGACGAGTCCGGCGTCTGGAAACGCAAGTGACATCGTGACTTGCCCGGCCCGGCTTCGGCTCTAGGGTAGGGTCATGTCTCGTAAAGCCATCGCCGTCATATTCGCCTGCATCGCTGTCCTGGCAGTGGTGCTTGCTGTCATGCCACGTTTCTGGATGGGTGGCAGCGACGGGATCAGCGGGCATGGCTGGGCAGCCTATATTATCGGCGCGGTGCTCACCGTTGGCTTGTCGGGCGGCCTGTTTTTCCTGACATTTTACTCGGCACGCCACGGACACGACGATATCGACCGGCCGGACGACCCAACCCTGTGACCCCTGCAGCTGTGACGGTATCTTCACGCAGCTTTGATTGACACAAACGGCGGAGCACCCAATCCTGCCGCCGTTGTCACACTATCTTCTACAGGGCTGACCATGTCATCGATCGATCCTGCGCGCCTGTCTGCGTACATTGCGTCGCGCATTTGCCACGACCTCGTTTCGCCGATTTCCTCGGTCACAAATGCACTCGACCTCATGGACGAGCCGGGCGATCATGAAATGAAAGCCCAGGCAGAGGCGCTTCTGCATGATGGGGCGGAAAAAGCCGCTGCGCGCATCCAGTTTCTGCGTTATGCCTTCGGGTCCATCGGCCTGAATGCCGGTGCGGCGGATATTCATGAAGCCCGCAAGATTACCGACGCTTTTGTCAGCAGCCACAAGCCGAGCGTCGAGTGGGACCTTCAGGCGGACCATCTGAGCTTTTCTCACGTTCGCCTGATGATGAACCTCGTCATGCTGGCGGTAGAATCCCTGCCGCGCGGCGGTGTGGTCAGCGTCCGCATCCGCAGCGAAGCGGGCGGCCTGACGATCACGTTGACGGCAAAAGGGGATCGCGCCCGCCTCAAGGAAGAAGTGACTGCGGCAATCGAAGGCACCGATCCGACTGAAGGCTGGCGGGCCGAAAACATTCAACCGCTGTTTGCCAAAATGATCTGTGACGGCCTCGAAGGCGAGTTTACCGCCAAGGCGAGCGACGGTCAGGTGATCTTCATGGCCGCGGGGCTGCGCGCCGAAGGCTGAGCCTGCTCGCCGGACGGGCGTTGAAAGATTTTGTTAAGACACTTCGGCGAGCGTCCGGAGATGGTGTTCCAGTGGGGAAAAGGTTCATGAAAACGTGCCTGATAGTCGACGATTCCCGCGTAGTGCGGAAAGTTGCGGCCCGTATCATCAAGGATCTGCGCTTCGAAGTGGTCGAAGCGGGAAATGGCTCGGAAGCTCTGGATATCTGCCGCAAGCAGATGCCCGA
Organism: Hyphomonas sp. GM-8P; assembly: GCF_003263315.1. Taxonomy (NCBI): domain Bacteria; kingdom Pseudomonadati; phylum Pseudomonadota; class Alphaproteobacteria; order Hyphomonadales; family Hyphomonadaceae; genus Hyphomonas; species Hyphomonas sp. GM-8P. The sequence goes on along the minus strand of NZ_AWFE01000001.1, from coordinate 125,853 downwards.
GGCTGTCCTGCTGGACTGGAACATGCCCGTGATGAACGGCCTCGATTTCCTGCGCGCCCTGCGGCGGGAAGAGGGTGGTAAAAAGCCGGTTGTCATGTTCTGCTCGATCGAGAATGATGCAGAACATGTCGGCGAGGCGCTACGATCCGGTGCCGATGAGTTTATTATGAAGCCGTTCGACGCAGAGATTCTTGAAAGCAAGTTCGCCGAAGTCGGGCTGATCTAAGTATTTCTTAATAATCCTTGCTGTACCGGTAACTTTTGCGAGCGCATCAGCCCGGGACCGGAGCCAATTATGCAGGATGGGGTGTTCAACGAGTTGGCAGATCTGGCCCTGAAAGGGTCGGGTCAGGCGATTCCGCGATCGAAATCCTATCTGATCGAAGCCCGTCTGGCGCCGATTGCGCGTCGGGAAGGCTTCGGCTCGCTGGACGATCTGGTTCATTGCCTGAAATCCCGCGCTAATCCGGTGTTCGCTGCAGAATGCGCCGCGGCGCTGGTGTCAAAGGACACGTGGTTCTTCCGGGAACGCGACACGTTGCACCGCCTGGTCAACGATATCCTGCCCATGCGCCTCAAGGCCGGTAATACAGGCCGAGTGAAAATCTGGATTGCCGGTGGCTCCACGGGCCAGGAAGCCTACTCGCTTGCCATGTTGCTGGAGGACGATCTGCCCTCCGCCCTGCGCGGGGCCAAGATCGAGATCCTCTCCACCGACCTTTGCAAGACGGCCACAGAGCGGGCCCGGGCCGGTCGCTATGGGCATTACGAAGTCCAGAAGGGTCTCTCCATTCACCGCCTTTTACACCACTTCACCCGCACCGATAGCGGCCAGTGGGAAATCTCCGAGGCACTGCGCAGCAAGGTCAGTTTCCGTCAGCACAATCTGCTCGAGAGCGCCGGCGGGCTCGGCAAGTTCGATGTCATCCTGTGCCGCAACGTGCTGTCCGGCATGGACCGGTCGGCCCGCAGCCGCGTCGCTGACTCGCTTGCCGCGCAGCTGATGCCGGGCGGTCTGGTCATTCTGGGGCAGGGCGAGAGCCTGATCGGCCTGACGAACCAGCTGGAGCCGTCGCGCGATTTCCGCGGCACCTGGATCGCCTCGAACGGCACTCCGAAAACGGCCACCTCCGCAGCCTGAGCAGGCCCGGCTCTTCACCTTTGGTCATCCAGCCGCTATATGCGCGCCTCAACCTTGGCTGCTCCGGGCCTTGAACCCGGTGGGAGTGAGAGATGACCGATACGAAAACGGCTGCCTGGACAGGCGGCGTCAATTCCCTTGGATTCGCAAAAGCGCCGGCTGATACCCGCGTCGTCGCCGCCATGTCAGGCGGGGTCGACAGTTCCGTGGTGGCCGCCATGCTGAAGGCTGAAGGCTATGATGTCATCGGCATCACGCTGCAGCTGTACGATCACGGCGCTGCCATCGAGAAGAAAGGCGCCTGTTGCGCCGGGCAAGACATCCATGATGCGCGGAACGTCGCAGACATGATCGGCATTCCGCACTATGTGCTGGATTACGAGTCGAAGTTCCGCGAGCAGGTGATGGAGGATTTCGCCGACACTTACCTTGCCGGTTCGACGCCAATCCCCTGCATCCGCTGCAACCAGACCGTCAAATTCTCTGACCTCCTGAAAACGGCGAAAGACCTTGGTGCGGACTGCCTCGCCACAGGGCACTATATCCGCCGTACGGATGGCGCAGATGGACCGGAACTGCACCGCGCGGCAGATGCGTCGCGCGATCAGTCCTACTTCCTGTTTGCGACAACCCGCGAGCAGCTGGACTTCCTGCGCTTTCCTTTGGGCGACCTGCCGAAGACGGAAGTGCGGGAACTGGCTGACCGGTTTAATCTGCCAGTTGCCTCGAAGCCGGACAGCCAGGATATCTGCTTCGTGCCGGAAGGGTCGTATGCGAATGTCGTTGAAAAACTCCGTCCCGGTGCCGGGCGCGGCGGCGAGATCGTGCATCTCGATGGACGCGTGCTGGGCGAGCATAATGGCGTCATTCATTACACGATCGGCCAGCGCCGAGGCCTTGGTGTCGCCACCGGAGAGCCGTTGTTTGTTGTGAAGATCGACGCGCCGAACCGCCGCGTTGTCGTTGGCCCGCGTGAAGCGCTGATGACGTCCGGCCTGCTGCTCGAAGAGTTGAACTGGATTGGGGCTGGTAGCCTGGAATCTGCTGCTGATGCGGGCGCCCCTGCGCTTGTCCGTGTGCGGTCCACGCGCCCGCCTGTGCCCGGACGGCTTGGCTGGCATGACGGTACGCCGGTGATCTGGTTCGAAGAGCCGGAAGAGGGTGTTGCACGCGGACAGGCAGCGGTGCTGTATGATCCTGATGGCGGTACGCGCATCCTTGGCGGCGGATTTATCCTGAAGGCTATCCCGGCAGATGACCGCGTCGCCGCAGCCTGACAGGCTGTCAGTCGACCATGCCGAGCGCGATGCCCCGCAGAGCCGCGGAGACACGGTCGTTCACGTCGAGCTTCTCAAAACAGCGCCGGATATAGGTTTCGACCGTATTCCGTGACAGCTGTAAAGCTTCCGCAATCTGCGAATTGGTTCGCCCACGCGCGACCCATCGCAGGATTTCGCGCTCGCGGGCAGACAGGACGGTGCCGTTGGGAAGATCCTTCAGCAGCAGACGGCAATAGGCGAGATGGCCCATCTGAGACGCTGCCTGCAGTTCAAGCACTTCATCCGCGGGCGGGCGTTCTGCCTGGCCGAAACCCAGCGCGGCGTAACCGTTTCGCCCGGCGGGACCGAACAGGGGGATACCGATCCCTTCGCCCATATTCTGCGCGGCGACGCGCTGAAGATATTCGCGTTCTTCCAGTGTCAGGTTCGGCAATTGCGGGGCTTCGGTCCAGAAATAGGGACGGGTGAAATTCACGGCCCTGCGGGCCAGCGGGTCGCACAGGTGCAGCTCTTCCGCGAGGTAGGTTTCCCGCCAGCTTTCCGGATAACCAAACTCTCCGACCCGGATCTGCCCATCGAAATCACGGGCGCCGACCGGCGGATAATGTATGTAGCTCGCCATCACGACATGCGTCGTTTCAAAATAGTTTGCTGCAGCAGTGCGGAGGTCCAGGAGCGTTGCCGCGTCACGGCAATCCCGGAAAAACTGGCGAAGTGGCTCGATGTCGCGCGCCATACCTTGTCCCCAAAGTCAGGGACATAAGGCCTCAGGGAAAATCAAAACGCAAGAAAAAGCGGGGCCGGCGCGATCAACTCAGCCAATCGGGCGCGGCAACCATGTCCGATTGCCCCATATCGGGCTGCGGGTAGCGCTCCAGAAGTCTATCGACAATGGCGTCGGCGACCCGGTCTGCTTCGCGCAGAGGCGCGTAGGTCCAGGTTTCCAGCGTGCCGTCAAACCAGCGCGCCGCACCGTGCGCAATCAGGCTTTCATGCAGTTTGTCGAATTTGTCGGACCGCCCTTCCAGTTTTGCAATATGCAGGGGAAGGCCATGCCAGGTCGCGTCCGAAAGCATGTTGGCACTGTCTTCGGTGACGATGGCGACATCGGAGAAGGTGAGCCAGGCGATATACGGGTTCGGGCCATCTTCCGTGCCCGACCAGAATTTTGCGCCGATCTCATCGGCCAATCGGCGGAACCGCGCCCGGATCGAATCAGGCGTACGACGCGACGCCGTCATCCGCAGACGCCAGCCTTTTCCGGCAAGCTCGCGCAGCTGGGCGTCGAGCCGGTCGGCTGCCGCTTCCGTAAAGGTGTGGGTTTTGCTGTTGCCGCCGAGGATGACGATTGCGCTTTTGCCGCGTTCGTCAGCGAGATCCGCAAAGGCCTGTGCGGCCTCTTCGATCGCATGCGGAGAAAAATAGGAGGGGGAACCAACAGTCTGGATCACGTTCGGTCCCGTCACGCCGTCATGCTTGGGAGTCACAAGAAGGTCGAAATTGTCCGGCGGAATACGTGGATCTAGAATCTGGACGGTCAGTGTACGCCCGCCAGACCATTCTCTCACAGCACGTGTAAAAGCAGCAGACCGGCGGCCTGCGGCGATCCAGACGGTCGGCCAGGGGGCTTGTAGTACAGCGCGCTGGTCAGCAGGTAGCGCGGAAAGTGGCGAAGGCCAATTGTCTGCCGGCAGCCAGGTCCAGGGCATACGTGGTGTCAGGACGATCGGTTCGGCGCGGTGCGCTTCTCCTGGAACATGCCCGATCTTCATCCAGCGGCGTGTCTCGCCCAATGCCTGCACGATTGCGCGCACCTGGGCAGCGTTGCCTGCGCGGCCGTCAGAGACCGCCCAGACTGAGGGTCCGAGCGATCCCGGCCCCGACATTTACAAATACTCGACTTTGACGATTTCGTAGGCGCGCGCCCCGGCAGGTGCCGCGACCTCGGCTTCGTCGCCTTCTTCCTTGCCGATCAGGGCCCGGGCAATCGGGGAAGAGATGGAAATCTTGCCTTCTTTCACGTTCGCCTCATCGTCACCGACGATCTTGTAGGAAGATTCCTCTTCGGAATCGACGTCGATCAGAGACACCGTTGCGCCGAAGCGGATTTTGCCGCCGGTCAGTTTGGAGACATCGATCACGTCTGCACGGGCGAGCTTGTCGTCCAGTTCGCTGATACGGCCTTCGATGAAGCTCTGCTTCTCCTTGGCGGCATGGTATTCGGCATTCTCGGACAGGTCGCCGTGCGCACGCGCCTCAGCGATCGCCGCGATGATGTTCGGGCGCTCAACCGATTTGAGGTTCTTGAGCTCAGCTTGAAGCGCAGCATGGCCTTCTGCGGTCATGGGAATGCGTTCCATAGGGTGTCACCTCTGTAATTGGGCGAAAATCGTTGTCGCAAATGTGAACGTCGTCAAGTGGGAGTTGTCACGCCGATTGCAAGGCGCGTACGGAGATTTCCCGCGACGTCATGCTGGAGATCGCACGAACCGAGGCGATCGAAGCCGCCAGCGTCGTGTAGTAAGGGATCTTGCGGGCCACAGCCGTCCGGCGGATCGAGGCGCTATCTGCAATGGATGTTGCGCCTTCGGTCGTATTGAACACGAGCTGGATTTCGCCATTGATCATAGCATCCACAATGTGGGGCTGGCCTTCATTGACCTTGTTGATGGCACGAACGGGCAGGCCTTCCGCTTCCAGGTGAGCGGCGGTACCTGACGTGGCGACAAGGGTGAAGCCAAGCTCAACAAGGTCGCGGGCCGCTTCGATAACGCCGGTCTTGTCCGAATCCTTCACCGAGATGAACACGGCGCCCTCGGTCGGCAGAATGACGCCGCAGCCCATCTGGCTTTTGAGGAAGGCGGTACCGAAATCATCGTCCCAGCCCATGACTTCGCCGGTCGACCGCATCTCAGGCCCCAGTTGCGGATCGACACCGGGGAAGCGGGCAAATGGGAAGACCGCTTCCTTCACGGCGACCCGGCGGGGGTGGGCGTGAGTGAGGTCGAATTCCGTCAGCTTCTCGCCGGCCATGACCTTCGCTGCGATGGCGGCAATCGGCGCACCGACAGCCTTGGCGACGAACGGGACTGTCCGGCTGGCGCGCGGGTTCGCTTCCAGAACGTAGATCTCGTCGTCTTTCACCGCAAACTGGATATTGATCAGGCCACGCACTTTCAGCTCACGTGCAAGCGCGATCGTTTGCTCGGCCAGCCGGCCCTGAAGGGCGGGCGAAAGCGTGAAGGGCGGCAAGGCGCAGGCGGAGTCGCCGGAGTGAACACCGGCTTCCTCGATATGCTCCATGATGCCTGCGACGTGGACGTTTTCGCCATCGCAGATCGCATCGACATCCACTTCAGTCGCATCGGACAGGTAGCGGTCGATAAAGAGCGAGGCGTCGCCGGAAACCTGAAGCGCCTCGGCTGCGAACTTGCGCAGATCGTCGTCATCGCGCGCGATTTCCATGGCGCGGCCGCCGAGCACGAAGCTCGGGCGCAGCATGACGGGGTATCCGATTTCGTTCGCCTTGATCTGGGCTTCATCCACACTTCTGGCGGTCCGGGACGGCGCTTGCTGGATGCCGAGCTTGTCGAGCAAGGCAGCAAATTGTTCGCGGTCTTCGGCGAGGTCGATCGACTCGGGACTGGTGCCGAGGATCGGAATGTTCTGCCGGTGCAGGGGGCTGGCAAGTTTCAGCGGTGTCTGTCCGCCGAACTGGACAATCACGCCGCGCAGGTGGCCGGTGCCGCTTTCCTTGTTGATGATCTCAAGCACGTGTTCATCGGTCAGCGGTTCGAAATACAGGCGGTCGGACGTATCATAGTCCGTGGACACCGTTTCCGGATTGCAGTTCACCATGATCGACTCGACGCCGAGGTCTTCCATCGCGAAGGCGGCGTGACAGCAGCAATAATCGAACTCGATGCCCTGGCCGATCCGGTTCGGGCCGCCGCCCAGGATCACGACTTTTTCCCGTGCGGTGGGCAGGGATTCACAGTCCGGCTTGTCCTGGCCGAACAGCGGGTGCTCATAGGTGGAGTACAGGTAAGGCGTCTTCGCCGCGAACTCGGCAGCGCAGGTGTCGATGCGCTTGTAGACCGGGCGCACATCCAGGGCGTGACGCTGGTCGCGTACCGCCTGTTCGGTCTTGCCGGTCAGTTCGGCGAGGCGCTTGTCGGAGAAGCCCATCGCCTTGATGTCAGTCAGCGCGTAGGCGTCGTCCGGCAGGCCCTGCGAACGGATCTTGTTTTCCTCAGCAACGATTTCTTCGAACTGGCGCAGGAACCATTTGTCGATGGAGGTGATGGCGTAGATTTCGTCCACGCTGAGGCCGGAGCGGAAAGCCTGGGCGACAACGCGTATGCGGTCGGGTGACTGGATCGCCAGGGCCGCGCGCAGCTTCGTCTCGTCCTCGAATTCCATTTCGTTCAGACCGGTCAGGCCGGTCTCCAGCGAGTTCAGCGCCTTCTGGAAGCTTTCCTTGAAGTTCCGGCCGATCGCCATGGCTTCGCCGACCGATTTCATGGCGGTCGTCAGGACCGGCTCGGTGCCCTTGTATTTCTCGAACGCAAAGCGCGGAATCTTGGTGACGACATAGTCGATGGTCGGCTCGAAGGAAGCCGGCGTCACGCCGGTGATGTCGTTGTCGAGCTCGTCCAGCGTGTAGCCGACAGCGAGCTTTGCGGCGATCTTGGCGATCGGGAAGCCGGTTGCCTTGGAGGCAAGGGCAGAGGAACGCGACACACGCGGGTTCATTTCGATGACAACCAGGCGGCCGTCTTCCGGGTTCACGGCAAACTGGACGTTGGACCCGCCAGTCTCCACGCCGATCTCGCGCAGCACTGCGATCGAGGCGTTCCGCATCACCTGGTATTCCTTGTCGGTGAGCGTCAGGGCAGGGGCGACGGTGATGGAGTCTCCGGTATGGACGCCCATCGGGTCGATGTTTTCGATGGCGCAGATGATGATGGCATTGTCCGCTTTGTCGCGGACGACCTCCATTTCATACTCTTTCCAGCCGAGCAGGCTTTCATCGACGAGGATCTGGGCATTGGGAGAGGCAGCGAGCCCCGAGCGGCAGATCTCTTCATATTCCTCGACATTGTACGCCACGCCGCCGCCTGTGCCGCCGAGCGTGAAGGCTGGCCGGATGATGGCCGGCAGACCAACCGTCTCCAGCGCGTCCATGGCGCGTTTGAGGCCGGTGATACGGTCATACTTGCCTTTTTCGTCGCGCGGCGACGACACGATGGTCGCGCGCGGGTTTTCCAGGCCAATCCGGTCCATGGCCTCACGGAACAGGGCGCGGTCCTCAGCCATCTCGATGGCTTCAGCGCGGGCGCCGATGAGCTCCACGCCATGCTTCTCGAGGATCCCGGCATAGTGCAGGTCCAGCGCGCAGTTCAGCGCCGTCTGTCCGCCCATCGTGGGCAGCAGGGCGTCCGGCTTCTCCACCTCGATGATCTTCTCGACGATTTCCGGTGTGATCGGCTCGATATAAGTCGCGTCGGCCAGCTCCGGATCGGTCATGATCGTCGCCGGGTTCGAGTTCACGAGGATGACGCGGTAGCCTTCATCCTTCAGGGCTTTCACTGCCTGTACGCCGGAATAGTCGAATTCGCAGGCCTGTCCGATGATAATGGGACCGGCGCCGATAACGAGAATGGAGCTTATATCTGTGCGCTTTGGCATGTGCCCCAACTCCTAGCGGTCAAACGGCTGCGTCATAGCAGAGTCGGAGGCTTGAGCAAGGTGAAGTCGGTCAGAAAGTCTGCGCGCGCTGCAGTTCGTTGCCGGAGAATTCCGCCTTCAGGCGGTCAGAGGTATGAACTGCCCGGCGCAATCTTTGTCTGTTCCTGAGCCAGGCGCCAGGCCCCGCCGGATTTCGTATAGGTCTGCTGCATGGTCTGGCGATGCGATTTCCGGTCTCCGTCATGCATGATGCCCTGAAGCTGCGCATCGAAACAAGCCGTTGCATATCTGTCGCCGACGATGACCTGGAGCGGCGAGTCGACAATGAGAAACCACTCTGAAAATGTTTCAGTCAGGAAGGGGGCCCAGAAGGCCGCATAAGCGTCCAGTGAAACGCTGAAGCATGTCACTTCACCGAAATCGGTCGTCATCCGGATTGTGCCGCCCGACGCGATTTCATCCAACCTGTTTCGCTGGAACTTGCCTTCAATACTGCTCCAGGCAGAACACCAGGCAAAGACACGTGCCTTTACCTCGGTTTCAGGAGAGGTTGGTTCAGGATCTGACACAGTAAAGGGAAAGGAGGGGACGTGAGGAGGGGCCATCATGCGCTTGAAAAAGTAATCCGTAATTGATGTAACCCGCGGTAAACGCCCCAAGGTAGATTTGGTTCCGCGATGTTTCATTTTGCCCCCGATTGTCTGAAGGGGTGGGCAAACAAAACGGCCCCGCTTCTTAAGAAACGGGGCCGCGGCTTTGTGAATTGCCGGGCCTGTTACCAGCGCGACCGGTCATACGGGTAGCGGTCATAGGCATTCGCGACGCCGTCACCATCTGAATCGCGTTCGGTTTCCTGATCTTTCACGCCAGGCATGTCGCAGTCTTCGGCTTCGGTACAGCCTTTGGCGGCGCCAGCAGCGCCACCTATGGCACCGCCAATAATTGCGCCGCGTTCTGCGTCGCCATCGCCGACATTGTTGCCGATCACAGCGCCGGCGACAGCGCCCGCTGCGGCGCCATAGGCTGCGTTACGTTCAGTCGTGCCGCTCGAGGTGCAGGCGGCCAGAATGGCTGCACTTGCGCCAATGGCCATCAGTTTCACAGGGAAGGTCATTTGGGGTCCTTTCGGGTGGCTATGACCGCAACAACGGCCCGCACCCGCGCCGGTTCCCCGCGCAACATTACAAAGAACTCAGGGGGCTGAACCTTCCGGATCAGCTCCAGCGCTTGGACAGCTTCTGGCTTGTCTCATCCGGCGCCTGCTTCTCGGCGCCCTGATATCCCGTCACTTCGTCGGCCACAAAAGGATTGTCCTGCCGTTCCTGTCCGAAGGTGGAGAGGGGGCCGTGCCCGGGCACGAACCGCATCTGGGGCCCCAGCGGCCAGAGCTTTCCGGTGATGGAATCGATCAGCTGTTGCTGGTTCCCGCGCGGGAAGTCCGTCCGGCCGACCGAGCCGCGGAACAGGACGTCGCCCACAAATGCCAGCGCGCCTTCCTGCGAGTAAATCACCACGTGGCCGGGCGTGTGGCCGGGCGTGTGCACGACGCCGAACTTGTTACCCGCCAGATCCAGAACGTCGCCATCATGTAGGTAGCGGTCTGGCGTCACGTTCTTGCCGTCCTTGATGCCGTATTTCGCGCCCTGGGTCTCGATCTCGTCGAGCAGCCATTGGTCGTCCTCATGAGGGCCGATCACCGGGCATCCGGTCCGTTCTGCGACCGCTGCGGCCGCGCCGGCATGGTCCATGTGGCCATGCGTCAGCCAGACGGCCACGATTTTCACGCCGAACTGTTCGGCAGCGCCCATGAGTTTGTCCACTTCGCCGCCCGGATCGATGAACACGCCTTCCATGGTCTCGGTCGACCAGATCATGGACGTGTTCTGCTGGAGGGGCGTGACCGGAATGATCCGGATCTCGAGCTTCGGCTGGTTGGCGGGTGTCTCAGTCATGTTTGCTACATAGTCGGTCCAGCTGGGAACGCAAAGCGTGCCGTGGGCGCTTTTCCTGCCGGGGGCTCTCCGCTAACACTCATCGGGCGTTGAAGACGGCGGACAAGGAGGCTTTCGTGCGCATGCCGACCCAACCTGGCGGGATGTATCGCGGCGGAGGGGGCATTGCGCGATTGCTGCGCAGCCGTTTTGGCATCCTCCTGATCGCCGCTTTTGGCCTGTTCCTCTATTGGCAGATGAACCAGAAGCCCGTTCCGTTCTCGGGCCGGTCACAGCTCAACACGGTTTCGATTGAGCAGGAAGTGAAGCTCGGCCAGCAATCCTATCTGCAGATCCTGAATCAGGAGCAGAGCCAGGGAAATACTGTTTTGTGTGCAAATGAGGCCTGTTCCGGAGAGGAAGCGGCACTGACGGCGACGGTGCGTGAGATCGGCGCGCGCCTGCAGGCGGCTGCTGTGGAGCTGGAGCAGGAATTGCGGGGCGATGGATACGCGTTCACCCCGGTCGCGGACAAGTTCGACTGGACCTACTATGTCGTTCAGTCCGCCACGCCCAACGCGTTCTGCCTGCCGGGCGGTTATGTGGCGGTCTATACAGGTATCCTCGACATCACCGGCAATCATGATGGCCGCGTGAGCATGGATGACCTGGCGGATCCGGACAAGCTGGCCGTCGTGATGGGCCATGAGATCGGTCACGCGCTGGCGCACCATGGCGCGGAACGTATGAGCCAGCAGCAGGTCATGCAGATGGGGCAGATGGCAGTTGGCGTTTCCATGGGAGACATGGACCCTGCGCAACAGCGCGCCGTCATGCAGGCCTTTGGCATTGCGGCACAGGGCGGGATGCTGAAATTCTCCCGCGAGCATGAAACCGAGGCAGACAAGATCGGTCTCGATCTGCTGGTGCGGGCCTGTTACGACCCCCGCGAGGCGCCAGAGCTGTGGCAGCGCATGGGCGAGATTGGCGGCGGTCAGCGTCCGCCGGAATGGATGAGCACGCATCCTGCCAGCGAGACCCGGGCCGAGAACTTCCGCAAATGGATGCCTGACGCGATCGCTGAATATGAAAGCCGTTGCGGCGCGCTGCGGTAGAAAGTTCCGGGCCGGATAAATGGACCGCCGAACATAAAACTGCGCCCATACCTTTGCAGGCGGGCGCAGTTCCTTGGCGTCCCGCGCTAGCCTGAGGCCAGTCCCACCCAGCTCGATACATACGCGGTTCCAAAAACACGCTGCGGGCAACGAAATGCCTCCGGAGCGCTTTGAAATGTTACGTACCACTGGTATGATAGGGTAGCAACGAAAATAACGACCCATGCCCAGGCGAACTGCAGAACAGGCAGAAGCCACTCGAGCCGCCATTCTTGACGCGGCCCGGAAGCGATTTGCCGAAGACGGATTTAGCGCCAGCATTGCAAACATCGTTGCCGATGCGGGCGTGACGAAGGGCGCCCTGTTCCACCATTTCCCAAGCAAGCTGGATCTGTTCCGCGAAGTCTGGACAGACCTGCAGACCAAGATGGGGGAGGAGGCTGTCTCCGAAGCCCGCAAAATGAGCGGGGAACACGATCCCTATATTCAGTTTCTGACCGGCGCCCGGGTCTATCTCAAATGGGCGGCGCGCCCGGAATATTTCAAGATCGTGCTCTATGAAGGCCCCGTCGTACTGGGCTTGCAGGGCTGGTACGAGTCCAACCGTAATCTTGGCCAAAGCAATGTACGCCGGGCGATGGAAACGCTGGCGGAACGTGGGCGTATCGCCCCCAGCCGCGTAAATGCCTATTCGGTTCTGGTGCAATCCGCCCTGAACGGTGCGGGGTTTGCCCTCGCGGAAGGTGTTGATGGCCTGACGCCTGACGAAGTCTACGAAGCGTTCGAGATCATGATCCGAAGTTTGAGTTAGGTCAGGGGGTCGATCTGTCCCTGAATGGAAGGATTCACGCGCCACCAGGCGGCAATGCCGAACCGTGATGCCTGTGTGACTTCAACAGCATGCGGAACGGTTTCCGAGAGCATGAATACGACGCCCGCGCGTTCCGGCAGGATACGAGCTGCCGGTTGTGCTGTTTCGTCCGCGCCTTCGGGCCAGACGACAAGGGCGCCGCCATTCTCCTCGGTCCAGTCCTCATTGAGATATACAACGAGTGACACGACCCGGTTGCGCGCGCCTTCAAAACTGTCGAGGTGGCGGTCGTAGAATTCCCCCGGCTGGTAGACAGCGAAGCAGGCTTCGAATTCAAACAGGCCGATTATCAAACCGCGGTTGAGGGCTTGCCGCAATTGCTCTGTCCACTGCAGGAAACCTGCCTGCGCCGGTGTCGACCCATCCATCCAGGAAATCCGGGATTTTCGGATGGTCCGGTCGAGCTGGAAGTCCGTCTCCCTGCCAATCCCGGCAGGGGCGAGATCGTCTTCCGCGTTTGCGGCGAGCACTTCTGTGCGAAGCGCAAGGTAAAGCTCTTCCGGCAACATGTGCGGTTGCCAGCTCCAGCCCTTCGAAGAGAGGTCACCCAATATTGCGCCCATGCGATTATCGCCGGGCAGGGGCACCTCAGAGGCAATGGCCGTCATGGCCGTAAACTTTCAAAAGGAGCCGATTACTTTCCGGCCCGGTGTTGTTCCATCAGGTCGGCGAAGCGCTGGAACAGGTAGAAGCTGTCCTGCGGGCCGGGGCTCGCTTCAGGGTGATGCTGGACCGAGATGATCGGACGGTCCTTCACGGCGAGACCCGAATTCGTACCGTCGAACAGGGAACGATGGCTTTCCTCCACGCCGGCCGGCAGGCTCGCCGGGTCAACGGTGAAGCCATGGTTCATCGACACGATCTCGACCTTGCCGGTGGAGAGATCTTTGACCGGGTGGTTCGCGCCATGATGGCCCTGCGCCATTTTCATGGTCTTCGCACCAAGCGCGAGCGCGAGCAGCTGGTGGCCAAGGCAGATGCCCAGGATCGGAAGGCCGCTGTCTATGACCGCGCGGATCATGTCTCCGGACCGCTTGATGGTGGCCGCCGGATCGCCGGGGCCATTGGAGAAGACGACACCATCCGGTTTGTGCGAGGCGATTTCGTCAAACGAGGCATCGCCGTTCACGACGGTCGCCCGGATGCCGACATTGGCAAGATTGCGCAGAATGTTCTTTTTCACGCCGAAATCGACCACGACGACGTGGAAAGCCGGGGTGTCCAGATGACCGTAGCCGGTTTCAGGATTCCAGAGACTTTCGGAATTATCGAATTCGGCGCTTGTATCGACATCGGCGGCGAGGTCGGCCGTTTCCAGGCCTTCCCAGGCGCGGGCAGCCTCGATCAGGGCGTCGAGGTCGATATTTCCGTTCGGCTGGTGGCAGATCGCGGCTTTTTGCATGCCTTTCTCGCGGATCAGGCGGGTGATCGCCCGGGTATCGACGCCCGAAAGACCGACAATACCGCGTTTCTGCAGCCATGATTCGAAGGTTTCGGTGGACCGCCAGTTCGAAGGCGGTGTGATCGGCTCGCGGAAAATGGCGCCCCGGGCCGCGTGCGATCCGGCTTCCGAAGACTCTTCGTGGTCCTCATCATTGGCCCCGACATTGCCGATATGAGGAAATGTGAACAGGACGATCTGGGAGGCATAAGAGGGGTCCGTGAGGATCTCCTGATAGCCCGTGATCGCTGTATTAAAACACAATTCTCCGGTTCGGATGCCCTCGGCGCCGGTGCCGTGGCCCAGGAACACTGTACCGTCAGCGAGGGCGATCGCTCCCGTGGCTGAAGTCGCCGCTTGAGTTTTGGCCAAGTAGGACATATTTGTCACACCTCCCGGGCGCCGCGTAGGGTCTCGTTAACCCATCCGCATGAAGTTCGACCGGTGTATTGGGGCGGAGTCTCTGCGGCGTCAAGCGAGTGATGCGGCAGGGCTTATGAGAGGCAAACTTGGCATGGGCCGAGAAGACAAGAGTGGATTGATGTCGCTTAAGGCGCGCATTGGAAATGCCCTCAAATCTGAGACCGAAAAGGGCCAGCCCGGCGTACGCCTGGCAACGCTGCGCCTGATCGATTGCGCTGTGCGCGACCGGGACGTGTGTGCCCGTGGACGCGGCGATGGCGAAGGGTGCCCGGAAGCGGATGTGCGCCGCGTGCTGGAGACCATGGTTGCCCAACGTGAAGTCGCGGCCCGCGAGCACGAAGACGCCGGCCGCCTCGAAGAAGCCATCCGCGAGCGCGAGGAAATCGAGATCATCCAGCAATTCCTGCCGGTTCCCCTGCAGGGCAAGGCGCTGGACTCTGCCGTGGAAGAGGTCGTGAGCGACCTGGGTGCCTCCAAGCTCAAGGACCTTGGCCGCTGCATGAGCGCCCTGAAGGAGCGCTATCCCGGCATGATCGAGTCCGGTGCCGCCGGTAAAGCTGTCCGCAAGGCGCTGTCGCGCGCCAGCTGACCCTTTCAGTGAAACCTTCTTAACCTTCGGAACGCTCCGGGGGTCATCTCGTTCTTTCCGGCACAAGCCATGGAAAGGACGATCACATGAAACCCCTTCTTGTTACCGCCAGTGCCGTTGCCCTGATGATGAGCGCAGCCGCCTGCACCAAAGCTACCAGTCATGCCGAAACCACACCGCCGGTGAAGGCGGAAACGGCAGCAGCGACACCGGATCAGGCAAAGGACCAGTACGCAGCTGATCTCAAAGACATGACACGGGCCGAGATTGAGCCGGCAGAGCGTGCGCAATACACGCTGGCCGCTGACGAAATCCTGGCCTCGCGCCTGATCGGGTCAGAAGTGCTGAACCCGGCCGGTGATGAAATCGCGACCGTCGCCGATGTCTGGATAGGCGAGCCCGGCGATACGCCGAAACTGATCATCCGTGACGGCGGTGTTGCCGGTGTCGGCGGCAAGCTCCGCGCCATCGGTTTCGAGGGCGCGCTGATTGAGCCGGTTGCCAATAACGACGAGCCGGATGTCCGTGTGACCTATTCGGAATCCTCGCTGGAAAGCCTGCCGGAGTTCGAACAGAATGGCGTGAATGATTTCCGCCTCGCGTCCGAAGCCATGGGCACGACCGCTTCGCTGACCTTCGGCGATGACCTCGCCCGCGTGAACGACTTCGTGTTGAAGGTCGACGGCACGCCGGAATATGCGGTCATCACAGACGGGCTGGCCGGAACGACCAAATACGTCATCGATGCGGATGCCCTGACCATCGAGCAGGGCGATGGGGACGGCACGCTCGTCATCGACCTTGATGCAGAAGCGTTTGCCCACGCCAAAGTACTGGCAGACAGCCAATAATCCGCCAGTTGTATTGATCAGGTGAGGGTCCGGCATTGCCGGGCCCTCTTTTCATGGTCGAGTGTGAAAAGGCGCGTTTCCCCGGAGGCGGGAACGCGGTATCCTGACAGGATGGCGCCACCTTCCATCCGCATCCCTGACGGCTTCGTAGAGGAGCTGAAGGCCCGTATCCGGCCTTCGGACGTGATTGGCCGCAAGGTGAAGCTGACCAAGAAGGGCAAGGAGTGGGTGGGCCTGTCTCCTTTCACCAATGAGAAATCGCCCAGTTTCTACGTCAATGACCAGAAGCGCATCTTCAAGGATTTCTCCTCCGGCATTGGCGGCGATGTCATCAGCTTTGTCATGGAGACAGAGCGGCTGTCTTTCATGGAAGCCGTGGAAAAGCTGGCCGAAGAAGCGGGCATGCAGCTGCCCAAGGCCAGCCCGCAGGCCGCTGAGGAATACGATCACCGCAAACGCCTGCAAGCCGTTTGCGAAGCCGCAGCGGCCTATTTCGAAGACCGGTTGCTTTCGTCCGAAGGCGCAGCCGCGCGGACCTATCTGGAAGGGCGGGGGCTTCGGCCGGCCGCCTGGAAGCGTCACAGGCTGGGCTATTCTCCGGATGACTGGCGCAAGACGATTGATCACCTGAAATCTGAAGGGTTCTCGACCAAGGAGATCCTGGAGGCCGGGCTCGCCAAGGAAAGCGACCGGGGTGGGGAGCCGTACGATGCGTTCCGTGGTCGCCTGATGTTCCCCATCGCCGATGTGCGCGGCGGCATCATCGCTTTCGGGGGCCGGGCGCTCCAGCCGGATGCCAAGCCGAAATACCTGAACTCCGGCGACACGCCGCTCTTCCATAAGTCGCGCGTGCTCTACCGCTACAAGACGGCGCGCGAGGCCCTCGGCGGCGGCGAGGGCGGCGGGCTGATCGTCTGCGAAGGCTATATGGACGCCATCGCGCTCGCCGAGGCGGGCTTCGGGACATCGGTTGCCCCGCTCGGCACGGCGCTTACCGAAGACCAGCTGAGCCTGATCTGGAAAGCCGGACCGGAGCCTGTCCTCTGTTTTGACGGTGACCGTGCCGGACTGGGCGCAGCTTACCGCGCGATCGACCGCGCCCTGCCGCATGTCGAGCCGGGACGTTCCTTGTTTTTCGTTCTGCTGCCCGACGGCATGGATCCAGACGACCTGATCCGAGCGCGGGGCCCCGGTGCCATGTCCGATGCGCTGGACGGGCGGATCGCCATGTCCGAACTGCTCTGGCTGCGCGAGCGCGATGCTGAGGCGCTGGACACGCCGGAACGCCAGGCGGGTCTTGAGGCGCGCCTCATGGCGGCGGCGGCCCAGATCCAGCACCCCGGCGTCCGCGCCGCCTATGAGCGCGATCTCAAATCCCGCATGCGAGATCATTTCTGGCAGCTGCGTCAGGCCGGCCGAGGCAAGGGAAAAGGCAACGGCGACTACAGGAAGCGGCCCGGAACGGGACAGTTTCCCGCGTCAGGCGACCAGGGGCAGGTGGAACTGAAAAGCGGTGCACCGGCCAAACTGCGCGGCCTGGGACAGGTCGTGCGGGCGGTCGACACGCCGGAACTGCTGGACCTGGGCGCAGAAACCCTTGCCGCGGCCGCCTTTGCCGATCCGGATGTCAGCCTGATGCGCGATGCGGTGCTGGATTTCGCTCATGCAGGAAAACCTATTGACCGCGGCGCTTTGAGTGCCCATTTAGCGGAAGCAGGGAACATGCGCGCTGCCAGTCTGCTCAACGAATATCCCCACACGCCTCCGATAGCGGTCGACGGACCCGAGGCACGGGAATGGCTCATAGCCCTCGAGCAATACATGGTTGCAGGTCGTTCCGTTGAGCAGGACGCTGACGCTGGCATGGATGATGCTGGCGCGGATGCTACGTCGTCGCCATCAGCCTGGCGGCGCAAGCACCAGCTCGTCGCGGAACGAAGGGCTTTGAGAGCCCGCATGAACGAGGCAGCAGGAAAAGTCGGCGAGAGCTGAAGAGGCGCGAAACTTTGAGACGTATGGCGGGATGAGCGCGCGGTACGTCACGGGAGAGAGATTGAATGGCATCTGCCAAGCAGAAGAATACGCAGGGCGACGGCGATAACGACGATAAGGACAACGATTCCGGTCTTGTCGATTTCAACGCAACGGACGTCAAAAAGGTCCTGAAGCGCGCTCAGAAGCGCGGCTTCATCACCCATGACGAAATCAACGCCCTTCTGCCGAATGACGAGATGACCTCCGACCAGATCGAGGACGTGATGTCCCAGATCTCGGAAATGGGCATTGCCGTCGTCGAGACCGAGGAAGAAGCGGAAGAGCAGGGCAAGGCCCTGACCAAGATCGAGGACCGCAAGGTCGTTGCGAAGAAGGGCAACGCGCGCGGTTCCGACCGGACCGACGATCCTGTGCGCATGTACCTGCGCGAGATGGGCGCTGTGGAACTGCTCTCCCGTGAGGGCGAGATTGCGATCGCCAAGCGCATCGAAGCTGGCCGCGACGCCATGATCCGTGGCCTCTGCGAGAGCCCGCTGACCTTCGAAGCCATGATGGTCTGGCGCGACGAGCTCATCAATGAGCGGATCCTCCTGCGCGACCTGATCGACCTTGAGGCGACCTATGGCGCAGAAAACCCGCCGCCGGAGCCGAAGCCCGTCGAGAAGGAAGAAGAGCCGGAAGCCAAAGCCAAGACCCGCCGCGGTGAAGTCGACGAAGTCGAAGCCGAGCGCGAACGTCAGCAGAAAGAGGCTGAAGAGGAAGAGGACGAAGATGATGCCGCCGCCATGTCCATGTCGGCCATGGAAGCGGAACTTCGTGACGGTGTCCTCGCCAAGCTGGACGAGATTGCTGACGGTTTCGGCCGTTACCGCAAGCTGCAGGACAAGCTCGTGTCTCGCCGCATGGAAGGCAAGGAACTGACGCCGAAGGCGCAGAGCGAATATGACGAGCTGTCCAACAACATCGTCGAGAATTTGAAGACGATCCACATCAACAACGCCCGTATCGAGGCGCTGGTGGAGCAGCTCTACGCCATCAACAAGAAGCTGATGGGGCTGGAAGGCAAGCTGATGCGCCTCGCTGACGCGCATGGCGTGCCGCGCAAGGAATTCCTCAGCAATTATTTCGGCCGCGAGCTGGAGCCGGACTGGACCGAGAAGGTCAAGGGCATCTCGGCGAAGTGGAAGCGTTTCGTTGAATCCAAGGAAGGCGACATCGAAGAGGTGCGTGCGGAGATTTCCGAGATCGCGCAGGAAATCGGTATTCCGATCGATGACTATCGCCGCATCGTGCAGACGGTGCAGAAAGGCGAGCGCGAAGCCCGCATCGCGAAGAAGGAGATGGTGGAAGCCAACCTCCGCCTCGTGATCTCCATCGCCAAGAAATACACCAACCGCGGCCTTCAGTTCCTGGACCTCATCCAGGAAGGCAATATCGGCCTGATGAAGGCGGTGGACAAATTCGAGTATCGCCGCGGCTACAAATTTTCGACCTACGCCACATGGTGGATCCGTCAGGCGATCACCCGGTCGATTGCCGACCAGGCCCGCACGATCCGTATCCCGGTGCACATGATCGAGACGATCAACAAGATCATCCGTACCCAGCGCCAGATGCTGCACGAGATCGGCCGCGAGCCGACCCCGGAAGAACTGGCCGAGAAACTGGGCCTGCCGCTGGAGAAGATCCGCAAGGTCCTGAAGATCGCGAAAGAGCCGATTTCGCTGGAAACACCGATTGGCGACGACGAGGATTCAAACCTCGGCGACTTCATCGAGGACAAGGCCGCGCTCCTGCCGGTCGACGCTGCGATCCAGTCGAACCTGCGTGAAACGACGACCCGCGTGCTTGCCTCGCTCACCCCGCGTGAGGAACGCGTGCTGCGCATGCGTTTCGGCATCGGCATGAACACCGATCACACGCTGGAAGAAGTCGGCCAGCAGTTCTCCGTGACGCGCGAACGTATCCGCCAGATCGAGGCCAAGGCGCTCCGCAAGCTGAAGCACCCGAGCCGTTCGCGGAAGTTGCGGAGCTTTTTGGATACATAATCCGTGAAAGCGATGTACGGGCGCATCGAGCACCGCTACTGCGAACCGGTAGCGGAGGCGCTTGCGAGCGATAGAACCTTTGCTCAGTTCTTTATGGAAAGGGCAAACATAAAGGGCTGGGGAGAGGCATTCCGATGTTTGAAGGATGAGCAAGAAAATCTTCGAAAAAGCGCGCGCTTTTGGTGGAAGAATGTATTTTGCCCTGAAAGCAGGTGCCAGTGTCCCAACCTGCGTGGGCGTGAGGTCGATATTTTAGCAGTCTTTGAGCGCCTTGATGGCGTGAGGCTCGGGATGCATATTGAGTGTAAACATCCTAAGGATATTTTTTCTGAAGGTCAGGCTGAACGCTACCGCGAAAGGCTTTCTTGTTGGACCAAATCCGAAAGGGGTCCGCCAACTATTCCTGCGCATGAAGAAGCGGTTGCCATCCTAATCTGTGATCGCGCCAACAATCGTTCGGCAAGTGATCTCGCGCAATTCGATGCAATCATTTTTTTTGACGAGATCGCAGCGCGTATTGCGGAGTATCCGATGGCTGAAGTTTGAGTGCGTTGTTACCCGCCGCCCCCGCCACAGCCGGTGGGCTGAGCGGGAACGGGACACCTCAGTCTTTTATTTTGCTGCTTTCAGTGCCTGATCCAGGTCTGCGATTAGGTCGTCCGCGTCTTCGATGCCGATGGAGAGACGGACCGTGTCCGGCGAGGCGCCGGCGGCGATCTGCTGCTCCTCCGTCAGCTGACGGTGTGTGGTCGAGGCTGGGTGGATGACCAGCGAGCGCGCATCGCCAAGGTTCGCGACATGGCTGAACAGGTTCAGCCCCGCCACGAACTTGGTGCAGGCCGTGTAGCCGCCCTTCAGCTGAACCGTGAAGAGGGCGCCCGCGCCTTTCGGGCAGATCTTCGGAATGCGGTCCTTGTAGGGGGAGCTGTCGAGGCCCGCATAGGTCACCCCCGCGACGGCTTCATGGCCTTCCAGCCAGGCGGCAATCTTCTGCGCGTTGGCGATATGCTTCTCCATGCGCAGCGACAGGGTTTCGATGCCCATCAGCGTATAGTGCGCGCCCTGTGGGTTCATCGTCATGCCAAGATCGCGCAGGCCAATGGCGATGCCGTGGAAAGTGAAGGCGGCCGGGCCAAAGGTCTCGTGGAAGGTAAGGCCGTGATAGGCCGGCTCCGGCTGGGAGAGGGACGGGAACTTGTCACTGGCCGACCAGTCGAACTTGCCGGAGTCGACCACCACGCCGCCGGTCACCGTGCCGTTGCCGGTCATGTATTTCGTCAGCGAGTGGACGACCAGCGTCGCACCATGGTCGATCGGGCGGCAGAGGTAAGGCGTCGCTGTCGTATTGTCGACGATCAGCGGAATGCCGGCTTCGTCGGCGATGGCGGCGACGGCGTCGAGGTCGGTGATATAGCCGCCGGGGTTGGCGATGGTCTCGCAGAAGATGGCGCGCGTGTCGTCATCGATGGCGGCCTTCACGGCGTCGAGGTCGTCGAAGTCGACAAAGGTGCAGGACCAGCCGAAGCGTTTGAAGGTCTGGCTGAACTGGGTGATGGTGCCGCCATAGAGGCGCGTCGAGGCAACGATGTTGCGGCCCGGCGCCATCAGAGGGAAGAGGGCCATGATCTGTGCCGCATGGCCGGACGAGCAGCAGACGGCGCCTGCGCCGCCTTCCAGCGCCGCGATCCGGTTCTGGAGCGCCCCGATGGTCGGGTTGGTCAGGCGGGAATATATGTAGCCGACTTCCTGCAGGCCGAAGAGGGCGGCGGCATGGTCAGCGTCGCGGAAGACATAAGCGGTGGTCTGATAGATCGGCACCTGGCGTGCGCCGGTGGCCGGATCGGCCTCGGTGCCAGCGTGAATGGCCAGCGTGTCAAAGCCCTGCGGTGCGTCGGTCATGTCGTTTCCTCGCTTCGTGTTCCTGCGTTTTCTCTGCCGTCTTTAGGGGAGCGGCAGGGGCGCAGCAATGAGGAAATCTGACGAGTTCGCCGCAGGCTTACTGATACGAGCGCCTATTGGTTAAACGTGTCGCAGGCCGCGGGATCGCCTGTGGAGAGACCCCGCCGCAGCCATTCGACACGCTGGTCGGCCGTGCCGTGGGTGAAGGCTTCGGGCGTCACCTTGCCGGTCATGCGCTTCTGGATCATGTCGTCGCCGATGGCTTGAGCGGTGCGCAGGCCTTCCTCGACATCGCCGGGTTCCAACGCGACCGCGCCGCCGGACACCTCCGCCGCATGGGCCGCCCAGACGCCGGCATAACAGTCTGCCTGCAGTTCCAGCGCGATGGACCAGGCATTGGCTTCTTCCTGGCTGCCAGCGGCCTGTTGGGCCTGGCGGACCTTGTCACTGGTGCCGGTCAGCTTCTGAACATGGTGACCGAATTCGTGCGCGATGACGTAGGCCTTGGCGAAGTCCGCGCCGGACGCGCCGAGTTGGGTCTGCATGTCCTGCCAGAAGCCGAGGTCCAGATACACGGTCTGGTCGGCCGGGCAGTAGAATGGCCCCATCGCGGCCTGGCCATAGCCGCAGCCCGTGCCGGTGCCTTGTTCGTAAAGCACGACCGTGGGTTCGCGATAGCCGCGCAGCGCCTGGCTCCACACATCATTGATATTGGCGCCGATGATGTCGACGAACTGGCCGGCTTCATCTTCCGGCGTGCCGCGGACACCTTCCTGCGTGCTGGCGCTGCCGGCCGGCTGTTCGCTCACGACCTTGGCGATCTCGTCCGGTTCCATGCCGAGCACGAAATAGCCGATCAGGGCGATGATAATGACGCCGATCCCGCCGCCCGCCACCTTGCCGGGCCCCATGCCGCGCCGGTCTTCAATGTTGCCGCCCTTGCGTCCACCTTGCCAGCGCATCCGCCATCTCCTGAAATCCGCCGGGCCCCACGCCCGGCCATTGCCGCCATCCTAACATCCATGCGAGGACGAGACAGTCCCTTTGGCCAGCTTATCCGGCGCGACCGCATGCACGATACGATTTCAATCCGAACGACAGGGCAGGGCCTCTATGAGTTCACCCCGGCCATCCTGCGTTTCCTGTCGGGCGCGGCAGGCGGCGATGGGTTGCTGACCTTGTTCTGCCAGCACACATCCTGCTCCCTGCTGGTGCAGGAGAATGCCGATCCCGATGTGCAGGCAGACCTGAAGGCCTTCTTCCGCCGCCTTGTGCCGCCAGCGAACGACCCGTCGATGAGCTATCTGGAACACCGCACCGAAGGGCCGGACGACATGCCCGCCCATATCAAGGCCGCGCTGACGCAGACCTCAATCTCCATTCCGGTCATCGGCGGCCGCATGACACTTGGCACCTGGCAGGGCCTCTATTTGTTCGAACACCGCGACCCCCCGCACAATCGCCGGGTCGTGGCGCATCTGCTGGAACGCTAGAAACCCGCTGGGGCCGGCAAGCCGCCGGACGACAGGCAGATCGCCTTGAAACGTTCGCCCATGTCTTTCGGGTCGATCAGGCGCTGGGCGGCGTTGAAGATGGCTTCGCCGTCGTCTGGGTTGGCTTTCACCAACTGATTGAGGCGCGCCTGCGCGCCGAGGCCTAACAGGAACATGCCCTGCGGGGCAGGCCCGGCGACGTCCAGCCCGGCCTTGCCGGACATGCGTGCCAGCCGCCCGAAATCGACATCCACCGTCAGGTCGGACTCGCCAGGCAGGGCAAGCGGGCCTACCTGTTCACCATCCTTATACGAACGAAGGCTGTCGCCTGGTGCAGTATCTGATGGGCCATAGTCGATGAACAAGGCCCGGAACGGGGCGTCACGGGTCACGAGGTCTGCAACCAGCAGGTCCATCCCTGTCTGGACTTCCACCACGGCGCTGGCGTCTGCGGCGCCTTCCGGGGCGGCCTGTTCATCGGCAGCGAGGCCGAACACAAGTTCCCGCTTGTCATCGAGACCAATCACGCATTCGCGCCAGCTGGCGCCATCACGTCGGAACTGGCGCGCGGGCAGGCAGTCGAGATATTCGTTCGCGACCAGCAGCATCGGCCCGGCCGGCACTTCGGCGAGGGTGGAGACGAACTCCGGCTGCGCTGCAGCGAGTGCTTCGTTCTGGATTTCTCGCATGGCCGGGGCCGGCTCCACGAGGGTCACGCGCATCGCATTCGCAAAATCTCCGCCGCCCGCCATCATGGCGAGGCGCAGCGCATCTTTCATCAGGACGCCGCGGCCGGGGCCGATCTCGACGATGCGGATTTCCGCCGGCGACCCCATCGCCTTCCATTCGTGTACCAGCCACAGGCCGATCAGTTCGCCAAAGATCTGGCTGATCTCCGGCGCGGTGATGAAGTCTTTCCCGATGCCGGGGCGCGTCGCGTAATAGCCCTGCGCCGTGTCGTGCAGGCAGAGCTGCATATAGGTCGACACAGGGATCGGGCCGCCCGTCTCGATCAGGCGGATAAGGCGTTCTTTCAGAGTCACGCGTTCTTCCGGGCCTTCGGTTTCAGCGCGTTCCAGACCAGCCATGCCCCGCCCAGCCACATGGGGATGGAGAGCAGCTGGCCCATGGTCAGCCATTCCGGCATGCCGTGCACGAAACTGTCCGGCATGCGGAAGTTTTCCACCACCGTACGGCCGAAGGCATACATCAGCAGGAACAGGCCTGCGACGAGGCCGGGGCGTTTCAAAGCGCCGAAGCGCCAGATCAGGATGGACAGCACGATCAGCGGCAGCCAGCCTTCCAGAGCCGACTCGTAAAGCTGGCTCGGATATCGCGCCGTTTCAAAGCCATTATAGACCCATTTGCCGGTGTCCCAATTATAGGCCGGCGGTGTGGAACCCGGCACAATGCCTTCGGGAAACACCATGCCCCAGGGCGAATCCGTGTGGCGGCCATAGAGTTCGGCATTGATGAAGTTGGCGAGCCGCACGAGGCCGATACCGATCGGCGCCACGACGCCAGCGATGTCGCCGATGGAGAACAGGCTCACCTTTCGCGACCACGCGAAATAGGTCAGCGCTATGGCCACGCCCGAGATCCCTCCGTGGAACGACATGCCGCCATCCCATATCCGCAGGATCGTGCCGGGATCGGCCATCAGCGCGTCGAACTGGTAGGGCACCATGTAGAAAAGGATGTAGCCGAGCCGGCCGCCGAGAATGATGCCCAGGATGATCCAGAACATGATGTCGTCGAGCTGGTCCTTGGTCAGCGGGCTTTCCCCTCCGAAGAGGGCCGGGCGCTTCAGCATCGCAGCGGCATACCACCAGGCGAGGCCGATGCCGGCCATATAGCCCAGCGCGTACCAGCGCAGATGGAACTTTCCGAGGCCGATAAAACCGAAATCGATGGAGAAGAGCGCAGGACTCATCTCGGGGAAGGAGAGGGCGCCGGCGGCCAGGTGTGCCCCCAGCAGCGTCATCGTGTCGAACATGCGGCCTCTTTTCCCTGTCTTGCCCCGGACCTATCTGTTACGGAATGTGGCAGACAAGGCCAGCCACCCGCGCGCGAAGGAGTAGCCTCATGGCGACGACAAATCCACTGCTCGATGACATCGCAGGTCTGATGACCGGCGCGCTCGGAGCAGCCCGTACCGCTGGTGAAGAGGCCAAGACGGCGGCGCAGGCCCGGGTCCGCGCCCTGATCGCCGATATGGACCTTGCCGGACGGGACGAAGTGGAAGCGCTGAAGGCGCTGGCCGTGTCCGCGCTGGAAAAGGTCGAGGCGCTCGAAAAGCGCGTGGCAGAGCTCGAAGCTGCCGCAAATACGGGCGACGACTGAGTCCCGCTATTCCCGCAACTGTTGAAGCAGATGGACCTCGCCGCTGAGGGGCGTATGCATGGTCAATGCGTGGGGATAGCGCAGAGGGACGAATCCTGTCCCGATACCCAAGTCTGCGAGGGGAGCGTAAATGAGTGTCGGCCTGACCCGCAATGAATACAACATGATCGATCCGCTGGAGCGGGTCGAGCAGGCGCTGGAAGAAGGCGGCTGGCAGGCCGAGCGCGACGAAGAAGGTACGTTGCAGGCCGTCGCCGAGACCCGTTGGGGCGATCTTGGCGCCCTGTTCGCCTACCGTCCGGAACCGGCCGCAATCCATTTCTCCATGACGCTGGACGTGAAACCGCAGACGGCGCGCCGCGCCCAGATCGCTGAACTGATCATGATGGCGAACGAGCGTCTCTGGCTCGGCCATTTCGACTACTGGGCCGACGAAGGCGTGATCATTTTCCGCTACACTTTCCCGATGATGGACCGCGACGAGCCGACACTGGGCGAAGTGCGCAGCGCAATGGCCGCCGCTGTCAGCGCTGTGGAGCGCTTCATTCCCGCATTCAACTTCCTGATCTGGGCCGGAAAATCCCCGCGCGATGCCATCGATGCGGTGATGTTCGAAACCCACGGCGAAGCCTGAGGCGATGGCGGCGCAATCGATCGCCCTGATCGGGGCAGGCCGGATGGGCGCTGCGCTCGCCAGTGGCTGGCTGGCCGGGAAGGGCAAGCCCGATATCCGCATTCAGGATCCCAAGCCCTCGGAAATCGTCGCTGCCTGGGCTGAGGCAGGCAAGGTTAGGCTGAACCCCGATCCGGAACCGGTCGACGTTCTGATCGTCGCGGTGAAACCGCAGGTCTTCCCGAAGATGGCCGACAGCCTGAAAGCCTGGATCGGCCCGGACACGCTGGTCATCTCGATCATGGCGGGGACGCGCATCAAGCAGCTGATCGAACGCCTGGACACGAAGTGCGTCATCCGGGTCATGCCAAACACGCCGGGCGCCATCGGTAAGGGCGTCTCAGTCATCGCCAGGTCCGATACAGTCATGGCGAAGCAGCTCGAAATCGCCGAAAATCTGCTGAAACCGCTCGGTGCTGTCATCGGTCCGGTCGATGAAAAACATATGTCGGTCGTTACCGGTCTCTCCGGCAGCGGCCCGGCCTATATCTTCCTTCTGGCCGAAGCCATGGCCGATGCTGCCATGGCAGAAGGTCTTCCGGCCGACCTGGCCGAACAGCTCGCCGCGCTCACCATTGAAGGCGCTGCCGCCCTGATGGTGCAGTCGGACGAGCCGCCGAGCGCGCTCAGAAAAGCGGTTACCTCACCCGGCGGCACCACCCAGGCCGCTCTTGACATCCTCATGGATGAGGGTGGGATGCCCATACTGATGCGAAAGGCTATCCGCGCCGCCGCCAACCGCGACCGGGAGCTGTCTCGCGATACCGATTAGGAGACAGGCGAGACCATGGAGGAGGAAACAGGCGACATCGTCGAGCTGGGCCTTCTCGCCGCGCTGCGCCTCGCTGAGGACACGCCCTGGGGCGACATCACCCTCTCCGCCATTTCTGAAGAAGCCGGACTGCCGCTGAGCGAGTTCTACGGCGTCACGCGAGACGACCTCGCCAATGCCTTCGATGCCTACTTTGATCGCGCCATGTCTGCTGAAGGCCCACCGGGCGGCGAGTCTCCGCGTGAGCGCCTGTTCGACGTGATCATGCTCCGCTTCGAGGCGATGGAGGATTACCGCGCCGGCGCTGTTGCGCTGATGCGGGACCGCGAGCGGACGCCGCGCCTGCTGCTGCGCCTGCCGTCGCATAGGGCGGCGAGTGCGCACTGGGCCCTCGCATCGGCCGGTCTGGACGATGACAGCGGCGCCCCGCTGGGCCTCAAGATCGCCGCCATCGCCTTTGTGATCGCACAGACCGAGCGCGCCTGGCGCAAGGACAAGAATGGCGATTTCGCCCTCACCATGGCGGCGCTGGACAAGGCCCTGCGCGCAGCCGAGGCGCGGATGCTGCGCCTGAAGAAATACATCCCAGGAAAATCAAAGAGCGGGCCGGACGAGCCCGACGATGCGGAGGAAACCCATGAGCCGACCCGGCCTCGACACCAATCCCCTTGAACTGACGCCGGACTGGTTCAACCAGCTTTTCGAAGAAATTGGCATCGATGCGGAGGTTTCCAGCCTCACAGCGAAGTCGATCGGCACAGGCCAGATCGGCGAGAATGTCCGCTTTGTCTTCGACTATGCCCGCAAAGGCGACGGCGCACCCGCGACGCTGGTCGGCAAGTTCCCATCGGACAATGAAGCCAGCCTGATGACGGCCAAGATGCTCGGCCACTATGAGCGCGAGGTGAATTTCTACCGCACCTTCCCGAAGGTGGCGGGGCGGATCACGCCAACGGCGCTCTATACCGATTATGACGCAGACACGAACCGGTTTGCCCTGATCATGGAAGACATGGCCCCGGCCGAGCAGGGGAACCAGCTGACAGGCTGCAGCGTGGCTGAAGCCGAACGCGCCATGGATGCCGCGGCGATCCTGCACGCGGCGCACTGGAACGATGCCTCTCTCGATACACATCCCTGGCTGCAGGGCAGCGCGGTGGCGCCGGAGCCGGCGCTGACCATGGAAGCGACAGTCGCGCTCTGGACCGGGTTCAAGGACCGCTACGGTCCCCAGCTCGCACAGGAAGACATCGATGTCGGCGACGCTTACACCGCTGCCTTGCCCAAAATGCAGGAAATCGAGCGGCCGGGTCCATTTGCGCTGACGCACAATGACTACCGCCTCGACAATATGCTGTTCGGCAAGCCGGGCTCACCGAAGCCGCTGGCTGTCGTCGACTGGCAGACGGCCGGAAAAGGCGCGCCCGCCAGCGATGTGGCCTATTTCATCGGGGCAGGTCTGACACGGGATGACAGGCCCAAGCACGAGCAGGCCTTGTTGCGGTACTATCATGCCCGGCTGCAGGATGAGGGGGTCACGGATTACGATTTCGATGCGCTCTATGACGACTATCGGTATACCTGCTTCTACGGCATGTCGGTGGCGTACGGTGCGGCGATGCTGGTCAAGCAGACAGAGCGCGGCGACCAGATGTTCCTGACCATGCTGCGGCGCCACGCGGCGCAGGCGCGGGACAATAATGCTCTCGAATTGCTGCCCTGAAACCGCAGATTTTTCTCAATCGTGTAATATTTTCTGCAGAGTCTCGCCTGGTGTGCCGGGCCGGAACAGGTTTCCAAACATCCTCCTAATGACCGCGCGTAAACTCTCATAGCGGGTTACGCGTGGGCTTAAGGGGAAGTGCGTAGTGTCCATATTCCGGGCTCTCCAGAAGGAGCGTCCGCCCTCTATTGGAAAATGGTGTGGATATGGAACAGCAGAATGCAAAACCGATGAGCGTGAAAGGCCCGGATGGCCAGAAGCTCACCATGGCGGATCTCCCGTCGCCGAATATTTCCCGTTGGGTTACCCGTCGCAAGGCCGAAGTGGTTGCCGCCGTTGCCGGTGGTTTGATCAGCCGTAAGGCAGCTTGCGACCGCTACAATCTGACGGATGAAGAGTTCGAAGGCTGGGAGCGTCTTTACCTGCGTCACGGCGCCAAGGGCCTGCGCACGACCCGCCTGCAACAGTATCGCCGCTAGGGCGCTGTTAAACCCAAATTTACGGGCGCCCCGTTAACTCTGGCGAAAGCATCCGGATTCCTCCGGATGACGGGAGTCCAGTATGGCGCACGGAAGATCCGGTACATCGCGCGGCGCGACGCCTTCCACACGGGCGCTCGCGTTCGCGGCATGTGCCGTGGCGCTCGGCCTGCTCGCATGGCGCGGCAGCGATATTGTCAGCCGTGCGCCAGCATCACCCGGTCCGCTTTCCCAGTCTGAAGCTTCTCTCCTGTCAGTTGCCGAAGCGATGGCGGGGCAGGGGCATGTCCGCATTTCCATCGTTCGCCAACCGGGCGCGATCCGGCAGGTCCTGTTGCTGCTCGACGACAAGGCCAGCGTGGATGACGGGATACTCACCAACACAATTTCCATGGCAGCCGGGCTCGATGCGGCCAAAGGCGAGCGGGTGGATCTGCAGCGCATTGCCTTTGCGCCCGGTGTAACGGGTGCGCCGCTGCCGCGTGACTGGGCCGAATTGTCCTTGCTGGCCTTGCTGGCTGGCCTCGCGGGCTGGATCGGATTCAAATCGGAGCGAAGAGAAGAGACGCCCGTCGAACTGGTACAGGAAACACTTCCCGCCCGCATGGCGACGCAGCCGGCCGAACCCGCGGTCCGCCCTGCACCCCAGCACGATGACGATGCCGCCGATCTTGCCCGCCGGGATCCGGGCCGCGCCGCAGATGTCGTCCGCGCCTGGATGAGCGGCAATGGAGGCAATGCATGAGCGCGCTGACGATCGCCCGCAATGAGACACCGGCTGATGGCCTGATGCGATCTGCGCGGCTGATGCGGGCGCTGGGCCCGGATGCGGCGCCGATCTGGGCAGAACTCTCGAAATCCGAAGTGCAGGCCCTCACCGCTGCGATGGATACGCTTGGGCCTTCGGCAGAAGGGGAATCCGAGGCAGTTTCCCAGTTCATGGTGGCGCACCGGCGGCTACGCACGCCCGCAGGGCGTAGAGCCTCCATCTGGCAGCGCCTGTCAGATACCGGCACGGATACGCTGGCCGGCTTGTTTGAAAGCGAGCATGCGCAGACTGTCGCGCTGGTTCTTTCCCGGTTGCAGGGCGAGGCATCGGCGCGCCTGCTGCGCGCACTGCCGCCGCGCCTGGCCGTCGACGCGATGCAGCGGCTGCTGAACCTTGGGCCGATACATCCGGCAGCGCTCAGCGCCCTCGAAACCCAGCTCGACACGATCCTCGCGGCCAGGGCTGGGGACGGCCAGTCAAATGGCCATGAACGCGTCGCCCGCATTTTCGACCGACTCGACAGCCGCTCCGAAAAGACTTTCCTTGCTGCGCTCGATCACGCCGAACCGGGGGCAGGCGAGAAGGTGCGCGCTTTGATGTTCACGTTTGACGATCTGGCGAGCCTTGATGCAGCAGGTCTGCAGACCCTGCTGTCGGCCGCAGACCGCGCCGTGCTCGTCGTGGCCCTGAAAGGCGCACGGCCGGATACGGCGTCGGTTTTCTTCGCCAACATGACTCAGCGTGCAGGCGATCTGCTGCGCGAGGAGATTGCATCGCTCGGCCCTGTCCGCCGCAGCGAAGTTGAAGCGGCACGCCAGGAACTGGTTGCACTCGCCCGTACGCTGATGCAGCGCGGCGACATCCGGGCAGACGGCCAGGTTGAAGATGATGAGCTGGTCGACTGATGCAGCGCGCCGTCAAATCCCTGCAGCCGTTCGATTTCCGCAGCGATTTCACTCCGCAGCCTGAGCCGGAATTGCCGGCACTGCCTGTTGAGGAAAAGATCACGCTGTCAGCGCCGGATCTGGCCATGTTGCTGACCGAGGCGCGCGCCGAGGCACATGCAGCCGCCATGTCGATGAAGTATGACGAACAGAACGCACGCCTGCAGCAGGTAACGGAAAACCTGACGGACGCCCTCGCGAATCTGGTATCTCTGGCAGGACATCTGGAATCGAGCGCCTATTCGGACGGTTTCCGGGAGTCTGCCTTGCGCCTGGTCAAAATCGCGGCCCAGCGGATCGTTGACGGACAGGGAGACCTGTTTGCACAAAGCCAGGAATTCAGCCAGAACAACCGCCCGACCGAGAAGGATGGACCATGACCAAGCCCGCCAATCCTGCCTTGCAGAAGTCCCTGATGGACGTGCCCGTGCGTGTGGACGTGGTGCTCGGCGAAGTGCGCATGCCCATGGAAGAACTGGTCGCCATGTCGGCCGACGACGTCGTGGCCCTGGAACGGCGGACCGATGAGCCGGTCGAGATTTACGTGTCAGACCGGCTGATGGCGCGTGGGCGCCTCGTTGTTGCAGATGGGCAACTCGGGGTGACACTTTCGGAGATCGTGGACTCGCGCGAAGCCGCGTAACTGCGGGAAAACCCATGGTTAACAATGCGTTGCAGGCCGGTGTGCCCGGCACTGCAGGAATGGGCTGTCTGCGCCTTCCGAATTCGGCAATTCCTAACACCGAAGAGGAATTTGTTAACCTTTAGACGACACTAATGGTTACGGGAGAGTGTGGCCCGTTCGCGTCTGGGGCGCGGGGAAGGCGGGTCTGTTCGAGAGTAAGGACGCCGCCGTATGCGTATGAAAATGTTCGCCGCCGAGACCTTCGAGGCTGCCAAGGCGATGATTTTTGCCGAGATGGGAGCCGATGCGGTTATCCTGTCCGAGCGCGAAATTGATGGCGGTGTGGAAGTCCGTGCGGCAGTCGACAAGATGGGCGGCGTCGGCATGGTTCCCAATGAGCCGCTGTTCCTGCGCGATGCGCGCGGAGGCGGCCATGGCCGGGGTTCAGAGAATCCGCTTTTCAGCCGCGTGCGTGACGCGCTGCTCTGGCATGGCTCCCCGCAGCGCTTTGCAGATCGTACGGCTGCGGAAGGTGCGGGCCGCGCCCAGCATCTGACAGATCCGGAAGAGGCCATTGCCGAAGGTCTTGCCCGCATCGTGACCTGCGATCCGCTGCCGGCGCGCCTCGACCGCGACATTCTTCTGGTCGGCCCTCCGGGACACGGCCGCACGGCAACGGCTGCTAAACTGACCCGCCGCGCTGCTATGGCGCGGGCGGAAATCGCACCCGTTGCGGCTGATCTCGACGGCACGGCCGGCGGAGACCAGCTGGCAGCCTATCTCGAACGGGAGAAGGGCCAGATCCGCACCTGCCACTCGCCGGATGAGCTGTTTGCGACACTGAAAACGCTGAAGACCGAAAACCGCCGCTGCGTGATCGACCTGCCGGCCATCAATCCTTTCGATGATGACGACATGGCCAGCCTGCAGGACCTGATTTCGGTCATCCGCGCTGAGCCTGTTCTTGTCATGTCGGCCGAAGGCCACCCGGATGATCAGCTTGAAGCCGCTCGCGGCTTCGCGCGCGCCGGTATCAAGCGGGCCATCCTCACCAAACTTGATGTTGTCCGAAGGAGGGGCGGGGCCATTTCCGCCTTGTCGTCGGCCGGCATCGCCTTCTCCCATCTTGCAGTCACCCCGTTCATCGGCGGTGGACTGGTCCCGGCAGCGCCCATGCGCCTTGCTGCCCTGTTGATGGAAGACGCCCCGGGCGACGTGATCGCCCTGAAAGGAGCCGCGTAATCCCATGAGTTTCATGATGCGCAAATCGCAGGAACGTCCGGCACCGCGGCCTACACCGCGGCGGGTCGAGCCTGCTTCGATCATCGCGGTTGCGAGCGGGAAGGGCGGCGTCGGCAAGACGTTCATGGCCATCACTTTGGCTTCAGCCTTTGCCCAGGCCGGTAAACGCACCTTGCTGGTGGATGGGGACCTTGGCCTCGCCAATGTCGACGTCCAGCTTGGCATTGCACCGGAAACAGACCTTGCTGCGGTGATCGCGGGCTGGGTCGAGCTCGATGATGCCGTGACCCCGGTCGATGGCGGCGCCGCAGGTGGCGGGTTCGATGTGCTGCCGGGCCGGTCAGGCTCTGGCGCGCTGGCCGAACTGCCGCCGGAAGAAGTTGCCCGCCTCGCGGCCGGCCTCTCGGCGCTGGCCCTGCAATATGACCAGGTGGTCCTCGACCTTGGCGCCGGGATCGAAGCCAACTGCATGCGGCTTGCCCGCGCCGCCGACAAGGCGCTGATGGTGATCACGGATGAACCGACATCGATGACCGATGCCTATGCCTTCATCAAGGTGCTGCGCGGCTATGCACCGAATGTCGAGCCGGTAGTCTGCATCAACCAGGCCGACAGCCGTGCGGCCGGACAGCGGACTTATGAGGCAATTGCCCGGGCCTGCCAGACTTTCCTTGGCTTTCGCCCACATCTCGCTGGTGTGGTGATCCGCGACCCGAAGGTCCGCGATGCGATCCGCTGCCAGAAAACACTGATTTCCACAGATCCTCAGGCGCAACCCATCCAGGACGCCATCGCAATCAGCCAGATGCTGATCGGTGACGCCCCGGCAGCGGAGCTTGGCAATTAATCTGTGTGAAGATTTGGGGGATTTCGACGGGAATCGCAGGGCTCTGTTAACTAGTGTTAAAGAAACAGCCTCTAGGATTCTCAGAGTTAATAAAAACGACTAGCTTGTCGTTAGGCTGATTCGGGAGACGACACATGCGCGTCCTGCTAATTGAAGACGATAGCGCCGTCGCGCGTTCCATCGAGCTGATGCTGAAGTCTGCAGGCTTCAACATCTACACCACTGACCTCGGTGAAGAAGGTGTCGATCTCGGCAAGGTATACGAATACGACATGATCATCCTCGATCTGTCGCTACCCGATATCTCCGGCTACGAAGTCCTCAAGCAGCTGCGCATGGGCCGCGTGAACACGCCGGTCATGATCCTCTCCGGTAACCCGGATATCGAGGCAAAGGTCCGTACGCTGGGCTACGGCGCTGACGACTATCTCACCAAGCCGTTCAACAAGGACGAGCTGATCGCTCGTATCACCGCCATTGTGCGCCGCTCCAAAGGCCATGCCGAGAGTGTGATCCGCACGGGCGAGATCCTGGTGAACCTCGACGCAAAAACGGTAGAAGTGGACGGCGACCGCGTGCACCTCACCGGCAAGGAATACCAGATGTTCGAGCTGCTTTCCCTCCGGAAGGGCACGACGCTGACCAAGGAAATGTTCCTGAACCACCTCTATGGCGGTATGGACGAGCCGGAACTGAAGATCATCGACGTCTTCATCTGTAAGCTCCGCAAGAAGCTGCAGCAGGCCACCGGCGGCAACCATTACATTGAGACGGTCTGGGGCCGCGGTTATGTGCTGCGCGATCCGCGCCCGAGCTCGAAGAACAACGAGGTCGAAGAGGCCGCATAAGCTTCTACGACCCACAGAATTCACGCCCCGGCCTTTGCGCCGGGGCGTTTTCGTTCGGTCTGGGGTTTTCGTGCGGTCCGGACTTGCACCCGGGCGCGAATGGACGACATTGGGGGCATGTCACAGCGTTCTGCCGGCCCAGAGATTCTTCGACTGATCGAGCTGATGTCCCGTCTGCCGGGTTTCGGACCGCGGTCGGCGCGCCGGGCGGCGCTGTTCCTGCTGAAACGGAGCGATACGCTGCTGCTGCCGCTGGCCGAGGCGATGTCCGATGCCGGGCACCGGATCGAGAAATGCGAGATCTGCGGAAACTATGACACGCTGCAGCCTTGCGCCGTGTGCCAGTCGGGCGGCCGCGATGAGGGCCTGATCTGTGTCGTTGAAGACGTGCCGGACCTTTGGGCGCTGGAACGCGGCGGATCCTATCGCGGGCGTTATCATGTGCTGGGCGGGGTCATGTCCGCCGTCGATGGCATCACGCCGGACGATCTCAACATTCCCTCCCTGATCTCACGGATCGATGCGGGCGGGGTGCGCGAAGTGATCCTGGCGCTCAACGCAACATTTGAGGGTCAGAACACGGCCCACTACGTCGCAGACCAGCTCGTCGGAAAAGGCGTACAGATTACCTATCTCGCCCACGGCGTGCCAGTAGGCGGGGAGCTGGATCATCTGGATGACGGTACGCTCGCCGCCGCGCTGCGGGCCCGGCGGACGAGCGAATAGGCTGGTCTATTCCGCGATATCGACTCGGAAAATGCCGTCCAAATCCTTGGTGGCGACATAGAGATGGCCATCCGGCGACTGGACGACATCCCGGATCGCGTACTCATCCTTGAACAGGTTTTCCCGCTCGGTCACGACGCCGTTCTCGAGCCGGATGCGAACGAGTTCCAGGCCGGCAGGGCCGTTCATGCCGCCGACGAAGAAGTCACCCTTCCAGCCGGGATAGACATCGCTGGTGAGGCGAGTCAGGCCGGATGGCGCGATGGAGGGCACCCAGTAGGTGAGCGGCTGCTCCATACCGTTCTTCTCGGTTTTCTCGGTGATGATCGTGCCGTCATAATTGACGCCATAGGTAATCACAGGCCAGCCATAGTTTGCGCCGGGTTTGATGATGTTGAATTCGTCGCCGCCCTTGGGGCCATGCTCTGTCTCGTACAGCGTGCCTTCCGTCTTGTCGTAGTAAAGGCCTTGGATGTTCCGGTGCCCGTAGGAGTACACGGCAGGGTTTCCATCTACTCCGTCGGCAAACGGATTATCGGCCGGAATGGTGCCATCGGAATTGATACGGATGAGAGACCCATGCGTGATTTTGGGGTCCTGAGCATCCTTCATGTATTTGAAGCCTTCGCCGAGTGAGACGAACAGCGTGCCGTCATTGGCGAATTGCAGGCGGCCACCGAAATGATAGGCGGTGTCGCGGGAGTCAGCCCGGAAGATTTCCGTCATGTCTTCCAGCGCGGTGTTGTCATCGCTGAGGCGGGCCCGCACGACCGCGGTTCCGTTGTCGGCTTCGGTGCCCTGGGCATAGGCGACATAGATCAGGCGGTTGGTTTCGAAATCCGGGTCCAGCGCGATGCCGAAATAGCCGCCTTGCCCTTCTGTCAGGGCTGGGGGCATGCCTGTGACCGGCGTGGCTTCGCCTTCGCCGCCTGCTGCATAGTTCAGGCCGCCATCCTTTTCGGTGAACAGGAGGTCGCCATTGGGCAGGAAAGCCAGACCCCACGGGAATTCAGCCTCGATGACAGGGGTCAGCGTGACTTCAAGGTCGCTGGAAACCTCAGGCGTTGCAGGTGCGGCGGCCGAACCGGGGGTGCATGCAGAAAGGGCGAGGGCAGAAACAAGGCCGGCAAAGATCAGGCGCATGGGACGTCTCCCGAGACAGGAAGGTTGGGGAATGGTGTGGGCAACATAAGTCAGGCCGGGCTTTGGGCCAAATAAAAAGGGGCGGCCCTGGCGGGCCGCCCCAATTCGAGCTGGTAACCTGACTTGCTACCAGGTCTTGCCGATCCGGATACCGAACTGACGTGGCTCCAGCAGGAACACGTTAGTATAGAGACCCGACGACGCATCCGTAAGGTATTGCGAAGTGATCTGATCATCCTCGAGCAAATTCTTGACGTAGAGCTCCACTTCGAGGCCTGCGCCTTCATTCGAGAAGGACAAGGACGCGTTCGCGTTCTGCCAGCTGTCGATCTTGTCGGCTTCAAGGTTGAAGATCCGTGAGTACATGTCGGCCTGGTAGTAGAAGTCACCCCGCAAGATGGTGCTCCAGTTTTTGCCCAGTTCCATTTCGTACTGTGCGCCCACCGAGAGGGTGGTTTCCGGTGCGCGAGGCAAGAAGTTGTCCGACACATCCGTCGGGATGCCATTTGGCGCCAGAGCCGGCGTCAGGGCATCTGCTGTTGCCTGCCCCAGATAGGTTGCCAACGTTGCGTTGAGCGCTGTTGGGTTACAAATCAGAGCTGGTGTCCCTTCCAAGGCCGTTCCTGCCGTTGCGGCAAGGAGGGCTTGGACGCCAGCTGCGCTGGCGACACAGTTCTGTGTCGTTGCCGCATCCTTGACGATCAGCCAGTTCGGGTCGCCACCTGTCTGATCATATGTGTCAAGCAAGGACTGATCCTTGAGCTTGGCGCTGAGCAGACCGAGCGTCGTGTCGACCCGGAAATTGTTGGTCATCTGCCAGTAGAATTCTGCCTCGAAACCCGCAACTTTCGCATCCACGTTTTCGTTGATCGAAGAACGATTTACGATCGAGGAGATCTGATAGCCCTTATAGTCATAATAGAAGGCTGCCAGGTTCATCTGGCCCGCACCACCGAAGAGTGTGCTCTTGGTACCGACTTCAAACGCGTTGATGAACTCGGGGTCAAACGTGTTCTTCACTGTGACGAGACCAGCTGATTGTGGCGGGTTGATACCGCCACCCTTGTAGCCCCGTGAGATGAAGGCATAGAGCATCGTATCGTCGGTCGGGCCAAAATCACCCAGTTTCCAGTCGAAGCCGAAGCGGCCAGTAAGTTCCTGGAAGTCGGCTTTTTGAACCGGTCCGCCTTCAAATTCGCCGTTGAGCTGGCCACCGTCATTATAAGTACCGGCAGGGCCTGCTGGTTCAAGCAGAAGGCTTGGCGTGTTCTTCTGGGCCTTCTGGTCATCCGTGTAACGAAGGCCCAGGGTCCATTTGAAGTTGTCGGTCATATTGTAATAGACTTCACCGAAGACCGCTTTTGCGTCCAGCTTATAGGGGCTGTGGCTACGGTAATAGGTGCGGTCGCCGGGTAAACCTGTTGCGACACCGAGTGCTTCAGCGGTGTTGAAGAACACATTATAATCGGTGTCACCTTCTGCGAACAGGCTGAGGGCACCAACCGTGAAGTTGAGCGGACCGTCATAATCAGACTGCAGACGGGCTTCGAAGCTTTTTGTCACGAAAGCCTGGGCCGAACGGTCTGTTGCCAAAAGCGTGTCGGCCGGTACGCGCATGCGGCTATCGAAGGGCAGAGCCTGACCTGTCAGGGCCTCATAACCCAGGAAGTCACCATCCCCATCGCCGTCGACATCGGGTGTCAGGCCCGTGA
Organism: Hyphomonas sp. GM-8P; assembly: GCF_003263315.1. Lineage (NCBI taxonomy): Bacteria > Pseudomonadati > Pseudomonadota > Alphaproteobacteria > Hyphomonadales > Hyphomonadaceae > Hyphomonas > Hyphomonas sp. GM-8P. Next base: position 88,239 of record NZ_AWFE01000001.1, on the reverse strand, counting down.
TATTGAATTTAACCGAACCGATGCCTTTGTTGTAATCGTCGGAAAACTCGCGGCTGCTGTCATTGTAAGAACCAAGCAGTGTCAGGGTTAGATTATTATCAAAGTCGTACTGGAACTGACCTGTGATTGTATCCTGGTTGGAGGCAAACTTCGGAATGAGGTTTGTTTCGAATTCCCGCAGGTTGGTCGAGGTTGTGTTGCCAGCGTTGGAGTCCGTTCCGAACGTGCTGTACAATCCGAGATTTGCAGCAAGCACGCCGCCGAGTGTCCCTGCAGAGTTAACGGTTCCAAACCCTGGGCGCACCTGGATCGGATTGCCGTTTCCGTCGCGCGCATATCCAAGGCCAGAGGTCTCGTAGGGCGTACAACCCTGGTTGAACGGGAATGGGCGTGTGTCTTTTGTGCAGAGCTGTTTGGTCGAACGGGTCCGTGTCGAATCCTCTTCATAGGTTTCGTACATGAGCCAGAAGCGGGATTTCTCGTTGAAGTCGCCTCCGATCGTGGCACGGAGGGCGCTCAGGTCGCGACCGTCGACGTCCTGTTTCGTCCCATCCGGCAGGATCGCATCAGAGAAACCGTCGCGCTTCAAGGTGAAACCAGCAAGGCGAATACCAAAATCACCACCAATTGGAATGTTCACGTAGCCGGTCAGTTTTTGCGAGTTGTACTCGCCATAGGAAGCTTGAAGGTTGGCCGAGAATTCATCGTAATTCGGCTTCGCGGTCACCGCGTTCAAAACGCCGCCTGTTGCGTTACGGCCGTACAGTGTGCCCTGCGGTCCTCGAAGAATCTCAACACGTTCGACGTCGAACAATTCCGTTTCGAGAATGTAGGAACCCGAGGATGGAACGCCGTTAATGTGTGTCCCGACCGCGTCATCAGAGGACGCGCCGACAGCTGCATTCACGATACCGCGAATGGAGATCGAGCCGGCCGAGAAGTTGCCTTGCGATGCTTGGAAGTTCGGGATGTTGAACTGAAGGTCAGAACCAGTGTTGATGTTCAGGCGCTCAAGGTTTTCCGGATCAAACGCCGAAACGGCGATTGGAACATCCTGGATACTTTCTGTCCGTTTCTGGGTCGTCACGGTAACGGTAGAAAGTGTTCTTGTGCTTTCGCCATCCTCCTGGGCGACGGCAACCGGTGCCAGCAGGCCCATGGCCAACACGGAAGCGCCAGCCAGCCAGACACATTTCGAGTCTCTGTATTTGGTCATCTAATTTTTCCTCCCCTCGGGCCGGCGGGATTGCTGGCTTCGAGCTGTTCTATGAGCCGTTTCTTTTTGAACGTGCTTCAGAATCCATCGAATGGCAGCCGGGAGGGAAAGTCAATATTTTCAGTTGGAAGGATTGGCCCGGTGGACCCTACGTCAAGGCAAAAAATGAGCGGTGTCCGGGGCCGGACACCGCTCTGTTTGCAAGATTGTGCCTAAAGAGACCTTAGAACCGTGTCCTCAAAGTCACACCGTAAGTCGCGGGATCCTGGATGAACACACCGCGCGCCGTTCCGCGGAGCGGCATGTTGAAGGTCACATTCTTCGTCTGCTCGTCGGTCACATTGTTCCCCCAGATCTCGAACGTCCAGCGGTCGTCCGCCGTGCTGATACCGGCACGAAGGTTCAACTTGCTGTTCGCGTCCTGGATATCGTCTGCGAGCCGGGCACCGGTATCGTCCACGGCCTGGGTCGATGTACGGCGTTCGGATTCGCTGCGAACCGTACCGGTCAGGAAGTAGGGCATGCCGTTGTCGAGCGCGCTCTCCCAGGTCAGGCCAATCAGACCGACCCATTCTGGTGCATTGGTCAGCTTGAATCCGCACAGGCGATTCACAGGGTTCGATGGATCGAACCCGCCCGGTGCGCAGTCATTTGGATAATACGCATCGGTGTAGGTCAGGGCACCATTGGCGCTGAGATTGTCCGTCAGCTGGGTTTGAACTTCAATTTCGACCCCTTTGCTGACGACCTTCGGCACGTTGAACGTCTGGAATTGGGTTCCGGTGAATTCGAGCACCTGGAAGTCTTCCATTTCCTGGTTGAACACAGCCAGGTCGAACCGGCCGCGGCCGTCATTGAACGTCCCTTTGAGGCCGACTTCGGTCGCATCGATCTTTTCAGAGTCGAAGCGTGGATCCGCTCCGCCGGTCGCCGCCGTCGGGTCGAGGTTGAAGCCGCCTGACTTGAAGCCGTGTGTGAAGCCTGCATAGAAGTTCAGGTTCTCGGTCAGCGAGCCGCCGAGTTTCACCGTGTATACCAGCTCCTCATCCTCAAACGTGTCGTTGAACGTCCGAGGCAGTGGCAGGAAGGCTGAGGCCGGAAGGTCGGCTTCGGTGGCGAACGGGAAGCAGGTCAGTGCCAGCGCCGTCGGGGCCAGGGGGGCCACATTGGCAGGGTAGGCATTGGCCACGATACCGTTCGCGATGTTTGCACAGGCCGGCGAGGAAGCCGACATCTGTTCAAACGACCCGTCTTTCGTTTCTTCCACATAGCGAAGGCCGACGGTCAGGTTCAACCGATCCGTCAGTTCAAGGACGTTATGAGTGAAGATGGAGAGAGACTCGCCTTGCTGGTTGAACTTGTTGTCCGCATAGCTGCCGGCAGGGTCGACACCGCCCAGCGCGGCCGGCACATTGCCGCCAAAGCCGACACTGACAGCCTGGGCGCCAAGCGCAGGCACGAGCAGGGCTGAAACATAACGGCCATAGTCGCCGCCAAGCGTCATGGTGGCCCGTTCTTCGATGTCTTCATCCGAATAGTAGGTGCCGAGCAGCCAGTCGAGCCGACCATTGAAGGCCTGGCCCTGCAGGCGCAGTTCATGAGTCGTCGTCTTGATGTCGTCGTAGGACGGCCGGACGCTCGGTGCCGCGAACGGCGCCGTGTTGTCGCCCACAGCATAGACGTCGAGGCTCACATACTCAGAGTGCTGAATGGATTCAGCGTGGAAGTCCCGGTAAGAGCCGATATAGACGAGATCAGCGAAGCCGAGGTTCCAGTCGAGCTGAGCAGAGATGCCTTCCTGCTGGAACGGGTTCTGGAATTGTTCGCCATTGGACGTCAGGCTGTCGAGGGCACGGGGGCCGAAAGCCGAAACACCGCCATTGGCAGGCAGGCCGACAGCCGCATAAATGCCGGCTTCTCCCAGCGGGTCAACGGTGACGATGGCGTCGCAGCACTGTTCATCCGCGTCGGAGTAATCCGCAATCACCCGGAGTTTTGCGTCCGGGGTGATTTGCCAGAGCGCTTGTCCGCGCACCATCCAGCGGTCACGCGTATGGCTTTCTGCACCGGTCGTGCTTTCGACCAGTCCGTCGCGTGTCCGGTAAGCCCCGGAGAGACGCACTGCGAACTTGTCTTCGACAATCGGCGCGCTGAAGCCGCCCTGCACATTCACCAGCCCGTAATTGCCGGCGGTGACGTTGGCAAAGCCGTCCTTTTCACGAAGGTTCGGCGCTTTGGTCGTGATGTTCAGTGCACCGGCAGACGTGTTGCGGCCAAACAGTGTGCCCTGCGGACCGCGCAGGACTTCGATCTGTTGCAGGTCTACAAGGTCACCCAGGGCCACGCCGGGGCGTGACAGGTAAACGCCGTCAAGGAAAACGCCGACCGCGCTTTCCAGGCCGATATTGTTACCGGTGGTGCCGACGCCCCGGATCCGCATGGATGTGCCCTGCGATTCCGTTTGCGTCGAGTTCATGTTGAAGCTGGCCGACAGGTTGTCGAGCGCACGAAGGTCGGCGACCCCCTGGCGTTCAATTTCTGTCGGGCTGATGGCGGTCACTGCCAGCGGCACGTCGAGAATGCTTTCCTCGCGGCGCGTCGCAGTCACTTTCACAACGCTGAGACGTTTGTCTGAGTCAGCGGCGGGTTCGGATGCGGCGGGAGGAGCAGCTTCAACGGTGGTGGCGGTGTTCTGTGCATCTGCTTCCTGTGCCATCGCCGGGGCCTGAATCAGGCTCAATACGGCGGCAGAGGCACCTGCCAGCAAGACGCACTTAGGTTGTCGGTTCAGTTTCAAGTCAAATTCCTCCCCTCGTCCAATGTTCGCGGACAAGATTATTGGTTGTTGGTTTTGGTTTATTTGCGTGCTCTTCTGGCAGGAACACTGCAAATACTACGAAAGGAGGGGCCGCCTCGTCTGTCAACGGGCTACCCTCGCGTAAACATCTGACTATTTTTGATTGCGTGGGTAAAACCACACAGTTTTCCCGGCTTGGCCGGATTTGCCCGGGCTGGTAGAGGCGCGCCATGACCTTGCAGACTTCACCTTCCGTCAACCGCGCGCTCGTCCTTTTTTCTGGCGGACAGGATTCCGCCACATGCCTGGCCTGGGCGCTTGACCGATTCGATGCGGTCGAGACGATCGGGTTCGACTATGGCCAGCGCCACGCCGTGGAACTTTCCTGCCGGGAGAAAGTCCGTATCGGCATGGCCAGCCTGAAAGAGTCCTGGGCGTCGCGTCTCGGCGATGATCACATGATCGACGCTACGGTTCTCAAGAGCCTTGGTGAAACGGCCATGACTCATGATGTGGCTATCGAGACGACCGATGCCGGTCTGCCGTCCACCTTTGTTCCCGGGCGCAACCTGCTGTTCCTGACGCTCGCCGGTGCACTGGGGGTCCGCCGCGGCGTTGGCGTGCTCGTCGGCGGTATGTGCGAGACGGATTATTCCGGCTATCCCGATTGCCGGAACGACACGATCCAGGCCCAGGCCGAAACGCTGCGCCTCGGTCTCGGCAAGCCGATGACGATCGAGACGCCCCTTATGTATATAGACAAGGCGGGCACTTGGGCGATGGCGCTGGAGCTGGGAGGGCAGGGACTGATCGACCTGATCGTGGAGGATACCCACACCTGTTATCTTGGCGATCGCACCCACCGTCATGATTGGGGATATGGCTGCGGCACCTGCCCGGCTTGCGAACTGCGCGCGGCCGGTTGGTACCGCTGGCAGGTGTCGCGATGACCTATTCGGTCAAGGAAGCCTTCTACACCCTGCAGGGGGAGGGCGCGCAGACCGGGCGCGCCGCCGTGTTCCTGCGGTTTGCCGGCTGCAACCTGTGGAACGGGCTGGAGCGCGACCGGGCGAGTGCGGTCTGCCAGTTCTGCGACACGGACTTTGTTGGCACCGACGGCGAGAATGGCGGCAAGTACAAAACCCCGGAAGAAGTCGCCGCGCTGGTCGCTTCGATCTGGAACGCCAATGCGGACACCGCCGGCCGGCCCTATGTCGTCTGCACAGGCGGAGAGCCGCTGTTGCAGCTGGATCCGCCGCTGATCGGTGCGCTCCATGGCGAAGGCTTCGAGATCGCGGTGGAGACAAATGGCACGATCGCGGCACCGGAGGGGCTCGACTGGATCTGCGTCAGCCCCAAGGCGAATGCCGCGCTGGTCCTGAAAAAAGGCAATGAACTCAAGCTGGTTTACCCGCAGGATGAGGCCGAAGCGCAGCCTGAACGGTTCACGGAACTGGACTTTCAGCACTTTTTCCTGCAACCGAAGGACAATTCCGAGGCGGCCCGCAATGTGCAGGCTGCTGCTGCTTACTGTCTGAAGAATCCGCAATGGCGACTGAGCTTGCAAACACACAAACTGACCGGGCTGCCCTGAGCCCTGAGGGCCGCGTGTTCGAGATTACCAAGTCGGTGAATTTCGAGGCGGCGCACTTCATGGGTGGCAAGCCGGAAGGGCATCCTTACCGGAACATGCACGGCCATTCCTTCCGCCTGGAAGCGACAATTGCCGGTGTCGTGAAACCGGGTGAGCAATGGGTCGAGGATTTCGGCCATCTGACAGCTTGCCTGAATGCGACTGCCGAAAAGCTGGATCACAGGCTGCTCAACGAAATCGACGGCCTTGATGTGCCAACGCTGGAGCGGATCTGCCTCTGGGTCGCCGAGGACCTGCGCGAGGCGCTGCCGGGGCTGAAGCGCGTCGCTCTGGCGCGCCCCAGCCTCAACGAGCGGTGTGAACTCGTCCTCTAATTGGCGAGTTCGCCGTCCTTCAGGTCTTCTGCGAAATTCCGGGCGAACCGGTTCGAGGCCCGATTGGCATCGTACCAGGTGGTAATGCCGGTCATTCGCAGGTCATGCTCATACCAGGAATACTCATACTCCCCGGTTTTCTCGCCAGCGTCGTCGTAGGCAACGGCGGAGAGTTTCATGCCGCCGAGGCTTTTTGACAGGCCATAGTCCAGGCCGGGCTGGTCGCCGAGCTGTTTGAAAGTCGGCTTGGACGGTTTGGCATCGACGATGGTGACATCGATCCGGGCCGTGTCCACGCCAGCCTTGTCGAGCTCGCGGGTCAGGTCATCCTTCACGTCCTTGATGAGGTAGTCACCTTCACGGGTGCCGTAATCATCCTGCAGCTTGGTCTGGAAATCGTCAGAGACGGTGACATTGATTTCCGCGGCCATGGCGGCAGGGGCAAGGAGAAGGGCGATAGCGGTGATGGGAACAAGTTTCATTTTCAGAACCTCCATTAAGGTCTCCGATCAACTTACCATCGCCCTGTCTGTTCCCGAAGTCACGCTGATGTGAAACAGGTTAAATCGTGTCCACGAAGACGATCTCGGCGTCTTCGATACTTTTCAGGCGGATCGTCTCGGCGCCGGTGATGGCGGCCCCGTCGCGGGCTTTCAGCACATCACCATTCAGGCTGACCGAGCCGACGGCCAGCACGAGATAGCCATGCCGGCCGGGCGCGACCTCATAGTCCAGCGTATCTCCGGCGCAGAGCGTGGCGCCCATCACCTTGGCGTCCTGCTTGATCGGCAGGGCGTCGCCTTCGCCGTCATTGGCGGCAAACACGGTCCACTTGCCGGAGCGACTGCCTTTCGGGAATTCGCGCGTGCCCCAGCCCGGCTGGCCGCCCTGTTCGCGCGGCAGGATCCAGATCTGGAACAGCTGGCAGGTTTCGTCATCGGCATTCCATTCCGAATGCTGCACGCCGGCCCCGGCGCTCATCACCTGCACGTCGCCGGCCTCGGTGCGGCCGGTATTGCCCATCGAGTCCTTGTGCGTGATCGCGCCTTTGCGGACATAGGTGATGATTTCCATGGACTGGTGCCCATGCGGCGGAAAGCCTGTGTGCGGCTGGATCGTGTCATCGTTCCACACGCGCAGGGCGCCTTCGCCCATGCGGTGCGGGTCGTGATAGCCAGAGAACGAAAAGTGGTAGTTCGCGTCGAGCCAGTCGTTCCGGAAACGGCCGAGACGGTCGAACGGGCGCAGGTCAATCATGGCGGGCTCCTTCAGGTGCCGTATTGCTTCGTGTTGCAGCGAATATGACGTGAAGTGCGCAGGGCTGTAGGGGAGGGCGGCAAACAAGACTTATGCCGCCCCGGAATAAGTGCCCGGTTTACGAGGGTTTTTTCGCCTGATCGCCGTCCTCGTCCGGCTCGGCGATGGCTTCCAGCTCTTCCATGCTCAGCTCGTCATACATCTTCTTGGCCTGGCCTTTCAGGTGCCATTTGGGGGCACGGCCCCGGCGTGCGGCGAGTGCAAGTCCGGCGGCCTGCTGTTCGGGAATCTGTTGTGCGGACATGTCGGCCTCCTGTGTTGTGGTGAAATATCAACGCAGGAAGGGGCGCCCGTGTTCCATCCAGCACGAGCGGCCGACATGGCGGGTGCCATCCGGTGAATAAAGCTGAATTCGGAGGCGGGCCCGGCTAAAGCGGACCCCGGACGTGCACAGCCGGATCGTACCGGACCAGGCCATGACCAGGCATGACCATACCGGACTTAGCCGGATCGTGACGGACTTCGCCGAACGGCACGCGCACAGGCGCGAGACCGGCGCCGCAGACAGCAGGCTGCTCCCAGCGCGGAATGCACGGCGCGTATCCGGACGGTGGGTATCGCTCCGCTCACCCCACCCTACGCATCCTATTTATCGGTGGTTACAACCACTTTGTAATTGGTCTGGCATTGGAACCCACGCGACACCTGACGTTGTTCAGAACTAGCACTCCAAACGCCATCCGTCTTTTGGTACTCCACGACAAAGTCGACGCATGCATACCGGATGTGGTTGGGGCGTGTGACATCAGCAGGGAGTTCTCTCAACGCAACTATGTTATGTTCGGTCGATACTTGAATAGGGCCTAAAAGAGTTGCTAGCCGGTGACCAACCGGGCAACTGCCGGGGATTTTGGCGTGGGTTTCTGTACCGTCGAGGTGACGCTCCACGGAATACTGGCAACCTGAACGATCGTAGTCTTTGCAGACATCAGGAACGGTATTCAGTACTGCGGGTCTGGCTTCATCTGCCAATCGGCAAACATAGTCATCTGGGTGGTCTCGAAGGTATGCTTCAATTGCTGCCTCGGCTTTCGGCGTCAGCTCTTTCTCTGCTCCGTAGGGTCTCAGATACTGTCGAACGCCACTGCCAAAATCCGGACGTCCGTATACCCTATTGTCGAGGGCATCGAACATCTCGCGTTCTAAACGTTCGGCCGTTTCTTGCCGGAATTTTTCAAAACGCATTTGTTCGCGTTCTTGAGTTTTGTCCGCTGAGAACTGGCAGGCGCCCAATGTCAGGAGGAAAACAATGGATGTCTTCCTCCACGACATCTTAAACATCCACCTCCGCGTCCAGCGCGTTCTCTTCGATGAACTCTCTCCGCGGCTCCACCACATCGCCCATCAGCTTCGTGAACATGTCGTCGGCTTCTTCCATATGGTCGACGCGGACTTGCAGCAGGGTGCGGGCGTTGGAGTCGAGCGTGGTTTCCCACAGCTGGTCGGCGTTCATCTCGCCCAGACCCTTATAGCGCTGGACTTTCAGGCCCTTACGGCCGCTGTCGAGCACAGCTTTCAGCAGGCTGCTTGGTCCGTGCACGGTCACTTCGCCGCCCTTGTCCTGACGCAGGATGGCGGGCTGGTCATACATTTCGGCGAGGCCGGCGGCACGCTCGGCGAGGCGCTGGGCGTCCTGGCTGGCGATCAGGGCCGGGGGCAGGGCGATGGTCTCGTCCACGCTGCGCACCGTGCGCTGAAGGACAAGCGCGCCTTCGACGAACCGGCCGGCCCATGTGTCTTCGCCTTCTTCGGCGAAGCGGTTCAGGCGTTCGGCGGTCTTGGCGGCTTCGTCTTCGCCCGCACCGGCGGCCAGGGCCCCGGAGAGGGCGGCATGTTCGATCAGGTCGCCCGAGGCGCGCAGGGCGAGGCGGCGCAGGTTTGCCTGGAAGTTCGAGGCCTGACGCACACGGTCGCGCAGGTCTTCTCCGGCAATCGTGGTGCCATCGGCGAGGATCAGGGATTCCCCGTCGGTGCCTTCGCCGATGAGATAGGATTCCAGCTCCGCATCGTCCTTCACATAGCGTTCGGACCGGCCGCGCGTCACTTTGTAGAGCGGCGGCTGGGCGATGTAGAGATAGCCGCGTTCGATCACTTCCGGCATTTGACGATAGAAGAAGGTGAGCAGCAGAGTGCGGATGTGCGCGCCGTCAACATCAGCATCGGTCATGATGATGATCTTGTGATAGCGCAGCTTGTTGATGTCGAACTCGTCGCGGCCGATGCCGGCGCCGAGCGCCATGATCAGCGTACCGACCTGGTCTGACGACAGCATCTTGTCGAAGCGCGCGCGTTCCACGTTCAGGATCTTGCCGCGCAGGGGCAGGATGGCCTGGTTGTCTCGGCTACGGCCCTGCTTGGCCGAGCCGCCAGCGGAATCCCCCTCGACGATGAAGATTTCGGACTTTGCCGGGTCTTTCTCCTGACAGTCGGCCAGCTTGCCGGGCAGGGAGGTGATGTCGAGCGCAGACTTGCGGCGCGTCAGTTCGCGGGCCTTGCGGGCGGCCTCGCGCGCGGCGGCGGCCTCCACGATCTTGCCCATGATTTCCTGGGCTTCCTTCGGGTGTTCCTCGAACCATTCGGCGAGCTTTTCGCCCATCATGCTCTCGACCACCGGGCGGACCTCGGAGGAGACGAGCTTGTCTTTCGTCTGGGAACTGAATTTCGGGTCAGGCACTTTCACCGACAGGACACAGGTGAGGCCTTCGCGGGCATCGTCGCCGGAAATCTCGACCTTGGCCTTCTTCGCCAGGCCCGTCTCGTTGGCGTATTTGTTGATGATCCGCGTCAGCGCCCCGCGGAAACCGGCCAGGTGCGTGCCGCCGTCGCGCTGGGGAATGTTGTTGGTGAAGCAGAGCACGTTTTCGTGGTAGCTGTCGGTCCACTCCAGCGCTGCCTCGACGGTGATGCCATCCTTCTCGCCGATGGCGTAGACCGGCTCCGGGATCAGCTTGCCCTTGGCCTTGTCGAGGTGCTCGACGAACGCCTTCACGCCGCCTTCGTACATCAGGTCGATCTCGTAGGGCTCGGCCTCACGCTCGTCGCGGAAGATGATGTGCACACCGGAGTTCAGAAAGGCGAGTTCCCGCAGGCGGTGTTCCAGCGTCTTGCGGTCATAATTCGTCATCGTGAACGTGCTGGGCGCGGCGAGGAAGCGCACCGCGGTGCCGGTATAGGGCACGCCCTTGTCGGTCATCGGGGAGTCGCCGCGCGTCTCCAGCGGGGCCTCGACGAAGCCGCCATCGATGAAGCGGACCCAGTGTTCCTTGCCTTCGCGGTGGATGGTCAGTTCCAGCCAGTCCGACAGCGCGTTGACCACGGACACGCCCACGCCGTGCAGGCCGCCGGAGACCTTGTAGGAGTTCTGGTCGAACTTCCCGCCGGCGTGCAGCTGGGTCATGATCACTTCGGCCGCCGAGACGCCCTCGGTCGGGTGCATGCCCACGGGAATGCCGCGGCCATTGTCGGTGATTTCGGCGGAGCCGTCGGGGTAGAGGGTGACCGTCACGCGGTCGGCATGGCCGGCCAGCGCCTCGTCGATGGCGTTGTCCACCACCTCGTAGATCATGTGGTGCAGGCCGGAGCCGTCGTCGGTGTCGCCGATATACATGCCGGGGCGTTTGCGCACGGCCTCAAGGCCCTTCAGGACCTTGATGGAGCCTGCGCCGTACTCGGCATTCTCGCCCTGCGTTTCTTCAGCCATGAGGCTTCCCCGTCGATTCTGTAGATTCGCCTTCAAATATAGGGGATTAACCCCTCAGAGGGAACCGAAACGGGGGTTATTTTACAGCTTAATGATGGTGCAAATTAGCCCTGCAAAAACAAGGTGTTGCAGGGCCAAAATCGGGGCGTTGAGGCGGTTCCTCCGGGATCAGACCTTCGGGGGCGGTTTCCGGTGCTTTTTCAGCGGTTTTCCGCCCTTCTGAAAGGCCGGTTTGCCGCTCTTTGCGGGGCCTTTTCCGGGTCCTTTTCCAGCCGGGCGGGCCGGTTTGCCCTTGCCGCGCATGGGCGGCTTCCAGCCATCCTTGGCGTGCACCTTGGAGAACGATTTGGCCGGCTTTGCAGGCTTCTCCCGGTCGTCCTGGATGTAGTCTGTCTGCGGGGAGGGCGCGCGTTCGGTGGCGGCCGGAGCGTCGTCCCGGGCCGCTTTCTTCTCATAGGGCTTCTTGCCGGAGAATTTGCGCGGGGCATCCGGGTCGAACGGTTTCTTGCGCAGGCGCGGAGCCGGGCGGTCGCTGCGGTCTTCCCGGTCGAACCGGGCCGGTGCAGACGGCGGACCGTCCAGCGGCGAGGCGCGCAGGCCCTTTTCCAGGGTGCCGCCGTCGCCCAGCGCGGCGAAGAAGCGTTCTGCGCCGTCACGGGTCAGCTCGACATGCGTGTCGCCCGGATTGATGCGGATGGCACCGATATCGTCGCGTGACAGGCCGCCCGCCTTGCAGAGGACGGGCAGGATCCAGCGCGCTTCGGCGTTCTTTTTGCGGCCGACATTGAGCTCCACCCAGACGGCATCGTCGAAGCCCTTGCGTTCGGTCTTGTGGCGTTTCTCGCGCGGCTCGCGCTCGGGCCTGTCGCCGCGTTCTCTGCGTTCGCGGCGCTTCGGTGGGGACGTGTCCACGTCGCGCAGGTCTTCGGGCGCTGAGCGGCCTTCACGCTGCTTGCGCAGGAAAGCGGCGGCGACCTGTTCCGGCCCGTGCTGTTCGAGCAGCGCGTCGATCATGGCGCGCTCGCTCTCATGGATGGGGCGGGTGAGGGACGGGTCGCCCAGCAGGCGGGCATCGTCCAGCGCGTTGATCTCATCAGCCGACGGCGGCGTGCCCCAGGTCGCTTCGATCTTTGCGTCGCTCAGCAGGCGTTCGACGCGGCGGCGGGCTTTCGGGGCCACGATCAGGGCGCTGACGCCCTTGCGGCCAGCCCGGCCAGTCCGGCCCGACCTGTGCAGCAGCGTGGCGGAATCCCGCGGCAGGTCTGCGTGGATCACCAGGCCCAGATTGTCGAGGTCGAGGCCACGGGCGGCGACGTCGGTCGCGATGCAGACACGGGCGCGGCCATCGCGCAGGGACTGGAGCGCGTTGGAGCGTTCCTTCTGGCTGAGCTCGCCCGAGAGCGCCACGACCGGGAAGCCGCGATTGCCCATCCGGCTCATCAGCTTGTTCACGGCCGCGCGTGTCGTACAGAAGACGAGCGCGCTTTCGCTGTCGGAATGGCGGACGATATTGACGATGGCGTTCTCTTCATCGCCCGGCGCGACCAGCAGGGCGCGGTATTCGATGTCGCCATGCTGGCGCTGTTCGGATTCGGTGCGGACGCGCTCGGCATCCTTCTGGTAACGGGCCGCAAGGTTCGCGATGCCTTTGGGCACGGTGGCCGAGAACATCAGGGTGCGGCGGGAGTCCGGCGTGCCCTGCAGGATATGCTCCAGCTCGTCGCGGAAGCCCATGTCCAGCATCTCGTCGGCCTCGTCCAGCACAACGACGCGGATGCCGGCGGTATTCAGCGAGCCGCGCTTGATATGGTCCGACAGGCGGCCGGGCGTCCCGACGACGATATGGGCACCGCGGGCGAGCGCCTTGCGCTCGTCGCGCATGTCCATGCCGCCCACACAGGTGGCGAGGCGCGCCCCGGCCGGGCCATACAGCCAGGTCAGCTCGCGGGCGACCTGCATGGCCAGTTCGCGCGTTGGTGCCACGATCAGGGCCAGCGGTGTCTCGGCGCGGGACAGGCGGTCTTCCTCGCCCAGCAGCTCGCCCGCCATGGCGAGGCCGAAGGCAACGGTCTTGCCGGAGCCGGTCTGGGCGGAAACGAGCAGGTCACGCCCGGCGAGCGAAGGCTCGATCACGGCAGACTGGACCTGGGTGAGGGCGTCATACCCCTTATTGGAAAGGGCTTCGGCGAGAGCCGAGGGAACGGACGGATAAACGGACATGGAATGGCTTTCGGGGGTTGGACTGTCAGGGATCGTCATCGAGGCACGATCGACCTGTCAGAGGGATTTTGCCCGCCTATGACACGTTTTTGCGCGCTGCACCATGGTCGCACGCAGGCTGTTCGTTAACGGTGGGGGCGATGTGAAAGGCCCGGGTCCCGGATAAACGCGCCACGTTTTCCGGGGAAAGCCATGTGTGAGGGACCGCGCGGCGCGTCATCCCGGAAAGCCCCTAGATGGGCTTTTCGCAGGAAATGGCGACCGGCACGATACGTCCGGCCTCATAATTCCGTTTCAGGTTCGCGAACTTGTCGCGGGCCGTTTCGCCCATGATCAGGGCCAGCGTAAGCGGCGGGCGCGGCTGGCTGGCCTGTGATGCTGCCTGTGCTGCTGCCTGTGCGAAGAAGGCATCGGCGATGTCGCGGCGCGGTTCGGACTTTGTTACGGCGAACCCGGCAGAGCGGAGGGCCTCTTCATACTGCTGCGGAGGGCGGACAAAACTGCTTGCCTGACTGCCGGCCCAGGGGACGGGGAAAGCGAGCGGCGTTGTCTCGTCTTCGCCGCGCATGATGTCATAGACCAGAAAACGTCCGCCCGGTTTCAGAACCCGGAAAACCTCGTTGAACAGGGCCTGCTTGTCCTCGATGTTCATGCCGACATGGAACATCCAGCCGAGATCGAACCTGGCCGTTTCGAACGGCATGTCGAGTGCGCTGCCGCAATGAAGCAGGACTTTGCCGTCCAGCTTAAGCCAATCCGTCAGTGTTCGGCCCGCGCGGATGAAACTGTCCGTCAGGTCGATGCCTTCGACCGTGCAGCCAAACTGCGCCGCAGCATGACGCGACGTGCCGCCGGTTCCGCAGCCGACATCCAGCGCGCTGTCGGCCGGACGGATATTCAGATCGCGCAACAAGGTGTCTGTGGCCATGCGGCCGCCGACATGGAATTCCTCGATCGGGGCCAGCACGTCCGCCGTGACCGTCTCCGGCGACAGTCCGGCATCTGACAAAGCGGCTTCGATGCGGGCGATCAGGTCTGGCGCATCATAATGGGTGCTGACGGTCCCGCTCATAGGGATCAGACTTCGACCAACAAGGTCTCTATGCCACGGAAGAAGGGCAGGGCGCGCCAGGCGATGTCCTGTTCCGGCAGTTTCATGTCCGGATAGCGTTCGAACAGTTTCTGATAGACGCGCCGGGCTTCCATACGGGCAAGCGGTGCGCCGATGCAGATGTGCGGGCCGCCGCCGAAGGCGACATGGCTGGCGCGTTTCTGCGTAATGTCGAACGTGTCCGGTGCCTCGAACGTCTCTGCGTCGCGGTTGGCGGACGCGAGCGAGCAGAACACGACCTGGTGTTCCTTCACCGGGCAGCCGGCCACCGGCTTGTCGGCTTCGGCGATCCGCGAGGTCGCCGAGACGGGCGCTTCAAAGCGCAGCACTTCCTCCACCGCCTGCGAGGCGAGGCCGGGATCGGCCTTCAACGCGGCGAGCTGTTCCGGATGGGTCAGGAACAGCCAGACGCCATTTCCGATCAGGTCTGTCGTGGTCAGGTTCCCGCCGACCAGCAGGGCCTGAAGATTGATGCGGACTTCATCATCCGACAGCGGAGCATCCCCGGAGGCCTGCAACTGGACCATATCGGTAATGAGGTCGTCGGCGGGGGCCTCGCGGCGGCGCTCCATCAATTCGGCGAAATAGGCTTCCAGCGCGGCGCCGCCAGCCATCATGCGCTCGGTCTCTTCCGGGGTGCGAACCGGGTTGAGGCCGAGGATCACGGCCTCGGACCAGTCGCGGAAATCGGCGAGGCGTTCCTCGTCGACCCCAAGGATGCGGGCGATGACCGTCACCGGAATGGGCACGGCGATCTCTTCCATCAGATCGAACACGCCGCTGGCGGGCGCGGCTTCGATGGTTTCATCGACGATGGCTTCGATCTGGTCCTTCATCTTGTTGATGCGGGCGTAGAACGCCTTGGCCAGCGGGGGGCGGACGCGGGCATGATCCGGGTTGTCCATGAACAGGATGGAGGTACGGCGCGGATTTTCCTCATCGACCAGCTGGCGCGAGATCGAGCCTTCCTCCGCATTCAGCGGATGACGGATGAAGCTGCGGTCGTTGACCGTGGTGCGTACGTCGCCATAGCGTGTGAGGAACCAGGCCTTCGCCATCTCGTCGCGCATGACCGGACAGTTTTCGCGGAGCGCCTTCAGGGGCGGGTGCGGATCGCGCCGCGCCTCTGGCATGAAGGCGGTCACCTCGATAACGGACTTGGGGACTGAAGGTGCGGAGCCCTGATCGTCGGCCATTAATTCCTCCCGGATTTTTTTAAATTTCGGGGAAGATAGCACAGACCGGCGTTCTCGCGCAGCCTGTCGCAGCGTCAGGCCATGGAGCGCGGGATACAGCTGGCGGTTGCCTGAGCAAGCAGCTTGCCGTCTTCGCTGCGCAGGAAACCCTGTGTGAAGATGGCCTGGCGGCCCTTGCGGACGACTTCGCCGCGGCCGAGAAGACGCACGCCAACTGGCACGGGGCGGATGAAACTGACCGTCATCTGCAGGGTCGGCGCCATGGCCGGGCCATCCTGCACGATCGAGCCGGCAATGCTCATGATTTCGTCCAGCGCGGCGGTCACGAAGCCGCCCTGCGCCGTGCCGCCGGGATTGGTGGCCTGGGCCGGCAGGCAGAAAGCGGCCTCGGCCCAGCCTTCCGTCTCATCGAAGGCAATCAGGTCCAAACCGACAAAGTCTGTCGCGGGCGGGCGTTTGCCTTCACCGAGCATGCCTTCCCAATAGGCGCGTTTGTCGAAACTCATTTGGCGAGGCGTTTGAACGGCATCGGGATGGCCGTGGCGGACGCCTTGGCGACCATCTTGCCGTCCGGGTCAAAACATTCTGCTTCCATGAATGCGGCGGACTTTCCCAGACGCACGATGCGGGCATCGACATACGCCTTGCCGGGCATCAGCCGGGTCAGGAAGCTTGTCTTCATTTCCAGTGTCGGCGCCGTCATGGTGACGTTGGAGGCGATGATGACACAGGTGCTCATCGCTTCATCCAGCATGGCGGAGATGAAGCCGCCCTGCACGGCGCCGGTCGGATTGGCGAAGGACGAACTGACGTCGAACTCCATCCGTATGCGCATCGCATCCTGCTCGACCTCTGTGAGCGTCATGCCCAGCGTGTCGGAGCAGGGGGGACGCTTCTTCGAGCCCTGGAAGCGGGCCAGCATGTCAGCGTCGCTGATGCGGGGTTTTTCAGTATCTGCCAATCGTCTGGCCTATTTGCGGCGGAATGCGTCGAGGTTCACGACGGTGCCGGCCTCGCCCGCTGCAGCTTCGCCTTCGCTCTCGTCGTCATTCGTCTCGGCCAGATCGGAAGCCGGGGAGATAACGGTCGCGTCCTTGTCCTGTGCCTCGAAGGTCAGGCCGAAATTCACGGACGGATCGACGAAGCGCGTGATCGCGGCATAGGGCACGAACAAGTGCTGCGGCACGCCGGAGAATTTCAGGATGATCTCGAAATGCCCGTCATGCACTTCCAGGTCCCAGAACTGGTGCTGGACCACGATGGTCATGTCGACCGGGAATCGTTCGGTCAGGTAGTCGGCCATGCGCACGCCCGGCGCCTTGGACCGGAACGTGATGTAGAAATGGTGGTCGCCGGGCAGGCCGCCGTTTGCTTTTGCACGCTTCAGCGCCTCGCGGACCACGCCGCGCATGGCGGCCTGAGTGAGCGCTTCGTAACCGATATAATCCGTCATGGCCCGGTGCTGATCCCCATTAAATTTCTGGCTTGTTCTTTTGTTCACAATATTCCTCCCGCCGCGTGCGGGCAACGGGCTTCGCACAATGCGCGAGCAAAAAGCTGCACTTCGCGCGCAGGCGCACACGGCGGCCGGAATGCCTCGGGATTGCAACGCTCTAGCGGGGGCAGCCGTTCAGTAATTGGCGGGTGGATCGCTCGCCGGGAAGGATTCGTCGCTCTCTTCATCGACCTTGTCCCAGTTTTCGGGCGGGCTTTCCATGCTTTCAGGCCCAGCCGGGCGAATCTTCCGGTCGTCCGTTTCGGTGTCGTGATTCTTGCCGGATTGTGGGCCGGATTGTGGGCCGGATTGGGGGGATGTTCCGCCTTTTTGGCCAGCTTCTTGGATCGTCTTCTGGTCAGTCATTTGAGTCTCCTCCTTTCTTGGGGAGTAAAGACTCAACGTGCCAGGCGGTGAAAAGTTGCACGGGGGCGGGTGGCAGGGGCCAGCCTATGGTCAAGCGGCGATGGCCCGCTTAGGTTTCAAACCAGACAAGAGATCGAGGGAAGGAACAGCCATGCAGATGCCGGAGAAGGGGCGCGACTGGGCCGATGTGCGCCAGGAAATGATCAGCCGCGGCGGAGGCGATGCGCAATGGCGCGACGGGCGTACGGCCGTTTACGTCTTCAATGCCGGCCATGAGGTCGAACAGGTCCAGCAGGAAGCCTATCAGCTCTATATGGCCGAGAACGGGCTCGGCCCGCTGGCTTTTCCGAGCCTTGCCCAGATGGAGAAGGAAGTGATCGGCATGGGCCTCGGCCTGTTGCACGGGCCGGAGGGGGCGACCGGTGCGATGACGTCCGGCGGTACGGACTCCATCACCATGGCGATGAAGACCGCGCGCGATTATGCCCGCGCGCAGGGCAAACCTCGCGAGGGGCAGAATGTCGTGCTGGCGCAATCGGCCCACCTTGCCTTCGACAAGGCCGCCCATTTGATGGATATCGAGATCCGCCGCGTGCCGCTGAAGACGGATGGCAGTTATGAGGCAGACCCCGCCGCGATGGGCGAGGCAGTGGATGAAGCGACGGTGATGATGGTCGGCTCGGCGCCGAACTTCCCGCATGGCATTATCGACCCGATCGCTGAACTGGGCGAGGTCGCCGCGAAAAAGGGCGTGTGGCTGCATGTCGATGCCTGCGTCGGCGGATACTTTGCGCCCTTCGCGCGGATGAACGGCGTGCCGGTGCCAGCCTTCGACTTTGAAGTTCCCGCTGTCCACTCGATGAGCGCGGACCTGCACAAATATGGCTATTGCGCCAAGGGCGCCTCAACGGTGCTGTTCCGCTCCGAAGAGCTCTACAATTACATGCCGTTCGATCTGGCCGGTTGGAGCGGCGCGCCGATGAAGACGCCGACGCTGGCGGGCACGCGGCCGGGCGGCGCGATCTCAGCTGCCTGGGGCGTGATGAACACGCTGGGCGTCGAAGGCTACAAGCGCCTGCAGGGGCAGGTCTGCGCGACTCGGGAAAAGATCGAAGAGGGTGTGAAGCGCCTCGGCTTTGACATCGTCGGCAATCCGATGCTGGGCCTGATGGCCTTTTCCCATCCGGACGCCCATGCCTTTGCGATCTATGGCGAGATCTTCCGGCGCGGCTGGTTCACGTCAGTCACCAAGGAACCGCCGAGCCTGCACCTGATGCTGAGCCCCAAGCATGCCGATGTGGCGGATGCCTATCTTGCCGATCTTGAGGCGAGCCTCGCAGCGGTGAGGGCGGGCAAGGACGGCCCCAAAGTGGAAGCGCGTTACAGCTAGGGACAGTCCGGCGAGGCCCGCACCTAAAGAATCGGGCTGGCGAGGCGCAGGATGTTTTCGAGGAATTTGTGCCACTCCGGGCGCTGTTCCCATCGCGCCGGGTCCAGCGGTGTGCTTTCCGGCAGGTAGGTGTCCGAGTGCTTCCACAGCGTGGCACTGGTGGCGGCGTCATAAATGACCATGGTCAGCTCAAGGTTCAGGTAGAAGCTGCGCATGTCGATGTTCACCGTCCCGAACAGGGCGATCTCGTCGTCCACCAGGATCAGCTTTGTGTGCAATAGGCCGCTGCGATACCGGATCAGGCGCACGCCGGCGCGCAGCAATTCCTTGTAGGATGACTGGCTGGCAAACTGGGCGAGGCGGGAATCGATGCGTTCCGGCACGATGATCTCGACTTCGATCCCGCGCTTGGCGGCTGAGACAAGGGCAAGCTGGACCGAAGGATCCGGAATGAAATAGGGCGAGACGATGCGTAGCCGCCTCTGCGCGCTGAAGATCGCCGAGACGAGGACTTCATAGATCGTGGAGTTGCGCATTTCCGGGCCGGACGGCAGCACCTGCATGGACACAGGCGTGCCTTCGCCCCCGCCCACTCGGGGCACGATGGGAAGGGCATTCAGGTCGGCCCGGCCAATCTGGTAGCCAACGCTGTCGAACAGGAAGTCCGACAGGCAAACCGATGTGAGGGCATCGACGACAGGGCCTTCGACACGCATCATCATGTCGACCCATTGGCCAACACCGCGGTCAGCCTTGAACAGTTTTGGGTCTGCGAGGTTGTAGCTGCCGACATATCCGACGCGCTGGTCGCAGACGAGAATTTTGCGGTGATTGCGCAGGTCGGACCGGCGGAAGAAGGACGAGAACAGATTGACCCGCAGGGAACGGACGATCTGTACGCCCGCCTTCTTCAGCCGCGTTGGCCAGTGTGACCGGAAGAAGGGCTTGGAGCCGAAATCGTCCGCCAGGATCTTGCAGTCGACGCCCCGCTGCGCCGCCCGTTCGACCGCGGCCAGCACATCCCCGACGCGGCCCGCCGGGTCGAGGATATAGAATTCGAGGCAGATGCTGTCCGAGGCCGCGTCGATATCGGCCTGCATGGCGGTATAGAGGTCACCGGCCTCCGCGAAGAATGCCGGAGACAAACCGGTGAGGACGGGAAAGCCGGTATCGGCCTGGATCGAGCGGGACAGTGCCGCGTAGCGGGGAACGCTTGCGATGTCTGGCGGGATGCCGGCGTCTTTCACGCTGAAGACCTGCATGAAAAACGAGCGAAGGCGCTCGCCCATCTTCATGCGCCGCCCGCCCAGCCGGTGGTCGCCGAACAGCACATATAGCGCGACACCCACCACCGGCAGGCCGAACAGCAGGAACAGCCATGCCAGGGTCGTGTTCACGGCCAGCTTGCGGTAAAGCAGGCGCACTGCTGCAAGGACCGACAGGGAGAAGTGCACGAGAAAGGGTATGGAACTGAGAAGAGGAATCATGTGCCCAGCCTGACAATTCGTGAAGCCTTACCCTGTCCTGTCCGAACCGCCAAAGGAAGACCGTGCCCCTGAAACTGCTGACATGGAACATTCAGGCCGCCATCGGGACGGCCCGTTTTACTGATTATCTCATACGCGCGCACCGGCAGGTTTTCCACACGCCGGCAAAGGCCAGCACGCTGGACACCATCGCCGAAACGGTGCGCGGCGCAGATCTTGTCTGCCTGCAGGAGGTCGACCTTGGCGGGCGCCGGGCCGGATATCGCTGTCAGGCAAATGCGATTGCCGAACGCTCGGGCCATGATCATCTGGCGATCCAGGAAAACCGGGTGATCCGCGGTGTGTCGCGCCACGGGAATGCGATCCTCAGCCGGCATCCGCTGTCGAATGTGCGGGACCTGAAACTGCCGGGCAGGGTGCCGGGGCGCGGCTGCCTGCTTGCGACGGTCGAGGCCGCCATGCACTTTGATGTGGCTTGCGTCCATCTCAGCCTTGGCAGGCGCGATCAGGCGCTGCAGCTGGAGTTCCTCTCCCGGCACCTGCCGCGCCATGGGCGCTGGGTGGTCATGGGGGACTTCAATTGCAGCCTGCATGCGAGCCCGGCGGAGGCGTTTCTTGAGCGGATGCAGGCACATTCTGACCGGCAGCCGGAGCCGACCTATCCCTCGTGGCGGCCGCTGCGGGATTATGACCACATCCTCACCGGACCGGCTCTGAAGCTCGGCCAGTACCAGCCGGGGCCGGAAATCTGTTCCGACCATCTGAATGTGACGGCGGAGATGGAACTCGCCTGAACCCTGAATGTCAGAGCGGGGCATCATCCATCATCCGCGCCGATGTCCCGGAGGAGGTGGGCAGGCAGTTTTGTTTTCAGGGAACGGGCCGCGATACGCCGGTCCCGCTGCGATAAGTTATCAGTTTTTTCCGTCCGGCCGCTGAGCCGGAACAGGGCGGCCACCAGAGGCCGCAGAATGCGTCGTGTCATGTGAACCTGTCATGATGAAATTGGAGAAGCGGGTTGTGGTCATTGCCAATCTCCTTTCATCGTCGAGGGTTCATAGGACGCACGTCCGGTGCGGGGTGGTCCGCTTAGGTCAGCCTGCGGTAGATGACAAGCGGCCATAGTCCTGCCTTGGAACTTGGTTTAAGAATGTGCTTCTGAAAACACAGTCAGGGGACGTAGTATGAGACATGGATTTCTGGCAGCCGGCCTCGCGGCGGCATTGATGCTGACGAGCTGCGGCGGAAAAGACGATGTTCAGGGCAAGACCGGTGAGGACATCACCGCGAAGTCTTCCGCCAGCGATATCGGTGAAGCCTACATCAATGAGATGACGCGCATCGCCGACGCGCTGGAAACCGTCGACGACGAAGCAAGCGCCAAGGCGGCCGCGAAGAAGATCCAGGTGGCAGTGGATGGCCTGAACCAGATGTCCGAAGAGCTCGATGGCGAGATTTCCGGCGTCAAAGGCATGCAGATCTTTGGCGGGCGGTATGCCGAACTGATCGAAGTGCAGGGCCGGATCGCGACCTCCATGATCCGCATCCAGTCAGAACATCCGGAACTGATGGACGCGCTCAGCGAAGAAATGGACCGGCTGGAAAACTAGCCGGCCTCAGCGCCCGAGCGTGCGCCGATAGCCTTCATGGCTTCGGCGGCAATTTCGAATGAACGCAGGCGCGCGGCGTGATCGTGGATCTGACCGGTCAGGATGACCTCGTCCGGCCGGTGCCGGTCGATCAGGGCAGACAGTTCTGCGGTGACCTTCTCAGGGCTGCCCGTCGCCGAGACGCGCAGCGCCCGGTCGACCTGCGTAATCAGTTCCGGAGGGGCCACATCCCGGATGTCATCGACGGGGCGCGGCAAGGGCCCCGGCCGGCCGGTGCGCAGATTGACGAAGGCTTGCTGGACGGAGGTTCTGAGCCGGACGGCTTCCTCATCGGTATCGGCGCCGAGCACATTGATCGCCAGCATGAAACGCGGCGCCTGTGTCACTCCCGGCTTGAAACGTGCACGGTAGATCTCGATCGCCTGTTCCAAAGCGTCCGGCGCAAAGTGCGACGCGAAGGCATAGGGCAGGCCCAGATGCGCGGCGAGCTGGGCACCGAACAGGCTCGATCCCAGGATCCAGACCGGCACATGCGTGCCCGCACCCGGCACGGCCTGTACCTGCTGGCCGGGCTCTGCCGGTTCGAAATAGCTGAGCAATTCGACAACGTCCTGTGGGAACATGTCAGCGCTTTGCTGGCCCCGGCGCAGGGCCCGCATGGTCAGCTGGTCGGTGCCGGGCGCCCGGCCGAGGCCAAGGTCGATCCGGTCAGGATAGAGCGTCGCCAGCGTGCCGAACTGTTCGGCGATGACCAGAGGCGCATGGTTTGGCAGCATGATGCCGCCCGCGCCGACGCGGATGGTCGAAGTGGCCCCCGCGACATGGCCGATCAGGATCGACGTCGCGGCCGAGGCAATGCCGGTCATGTTGTGATGCTCCGCCATCCAGTAACGATGATAGCCGAGCCGTTCGGCATGGCGGGCAAGGTCCACCGTATTGGCCAGGGCCTGCGCGGGGGTTGAGCCCGCAGGCACTGGTGAAAGATCGAGGACCGAATACGGGATCATCAGCTTGGCTCCTTTGTCCTGTCTGAGGGCATATGGGGCCGCGACCCGTGCGGCGACACCCCCAGACGCGTCTGAGAGAGCATTTGAACCGGGAATGGAGAAATTCTCGCCCTTCACGCAACGTCATATGATCCGAACACACTGCTGGATCGTAACAGGCGAATTGCTCGAAACCGGAAAGGCCCCGCCATGATCACTCTGCACCATCTCGAGAAGTCACAATCCATCCGCATCCTCTGGCTGCTGGAGGAGCTGGGTGTGCCTTACGAGGTGAAGCTCTATGACCGTGATCCGCAGACCCGGCTGGCCCCCGCGGAGTACAAGGCCGTCTCGCCCCTCGGCACCGCGCCGGTGATCACAGAGGGCAATGTGACCCTCGCCGAGACCAATGCCATCGTGGACTATATTCTCGACTGGCACGATGACGGCCGCCTGCGCCCGGCGCCCGGCACGCAGGAGCGTGTGCGCTACCTGTTCTGGTTCCACACGTCACAGGGCAGCCTTCAGCCGCTGCTGACCAATAAGTTCGTCATGATGGCCATGTCGGCCCGCGCGCCTTTCCTGATGCGGCCGGTCGCAAAGGCAATGGTGAACGGCCTCGACCAGGCCTTCTTCACCCCGCGTCTGAATGCGCTGCTTGGCGAGATCGAGAAACAGCTCGGCCGGACAAAATGGTTCGCCGGTGAAAACCTGACCGCGGCAGACATGGTGATGGGATATTCCATGGAGCTTGCCGCGCACCGGGCGGGCATGGACGAAGCGAACTTCCCCAACGCGCACCGCTTCCTCAAACAGATGCGCGAAACGCCGTCCTACATCCGCGCCATGGAGAAGGACGGGAAGGGGACGATCCTGCTCTAGGCAGGTCAGTATTCCAGCTTGGCCGACAGGTTCAGTTCGTAGCAATATTCGCCTGCGGTCTCGCGGGGCTTGTCCAGATCCAGAATGACAGCACGCGAGGGCGCATATCGGTAGCTGTTGTATGGGGCTTCTGAATTGCCCGTTGCGAATTCAGCGCAGATCTGGGTGACCGATCCATGCTGCCGTTCCAGCCGGAAGTGTTCGTCCGAGACCGGATCTTTCCGGATTTCGGCCTGAGAGCAGGCATCTTGCTGGCGCGCCTCGGACGTGACATGCGCCAGTTCGTTCTCGACAATGGTCAGGTCTTCGGGAATCTCGCCAAACGCTTGCTGGTAGCAGGCCAGCGCCAGCGCCGTTTCGGAGAGTGCCTGCTGGCGGGCGAGATCTTCCCGTTCCTTGCGGGCTTGACCCGGGCCGCCGGTAATTACGATCCCAGCGAGGCTGGCAGCGATGATCACACCGACAAGGACGCTGCCATACAATGTGTGTTGGCTATATGCCATCGGCTTCGTCCCGTTCGGCATGGGTAATGAAATATCCGAAAATACCACCGGCGATCGCCGCGACGACAAACGATTTGAGTGTGAAGCGCCAGGTCAGCTCCCCATTCAGGAAACTGTAAACGAGGGAAATCGCATCCCCGACCAGGATAATGCCGGCAATGACAAGGCTGATATAGATCAGCCATTTGCGGATGCGGGATCTCTGCAGGGCCGGGTTCTCGTGGCGGGCCTTCAGCAGAATGCGGGCGAGCCACAGGAATAGGGGCGTACCCACCACGAGGCCGGAAATCGCGCCGCGGATCTGGCGGTCCTGTGCGCTCGCGCGATAGGTCTCTTCCTCCAGAATATCCGGGACCAGCGCGTCGATCAGCGCGAACAGGAGCGAGCCTAGATTGAAGGCGACGACGCCGAGCAGGATGAAGAAAAGGAGATAGAAGAAGGCTTCCCGGGCAGAGAGGTAGGCGGCCGGTTTTGGTACGGCGATGGGGAAGGCAACATCGGAATAGGCCGCGAGAGCCTCATCGATTTCCTGTTCCCGCCAGCCAGCATTGAGGAGTGCGGCGCGGATGCCGCTCCGGTCCTGCCGTTTCTCAAGGGCCTCCTTCACAAACTGGGTCAATGTGCTGTTCGCCATGGGCGGTTTCCTCCCTGCCTGCTCAGAGGCATGTCATGCACGCGCCGAGATTGAGGCGGAGAGCCTCGCTTGGCAAGCAATTCGGGGAGGGAAAGTGGAGGCTTCTGTTGCCAGGCGCCTCCGGGCCCCGCCTAGGGATCTGAACCCCTAGGAGTTAAGTTCGGTAATCATCCGACTGCTTACGCAGCCATCAGTTCACCTTCAGCAAAGTTGTCGTTTGCAACTATGTTGATTTGGGCTTCTGAGGGGGCCCAATCCGGCGAAGGCCTCGTCTTTACACGTCCGTCGATCCTATTTCGGCCCCGTCAGAAACAGGCCCGGTGAAAAGGCCTGAACCTGCTTTTGGTGGAGCCGCCGGGTACCGCCCCCGGGTCCGAGCCGCTTATTACACGCGCGTTTATCGCCATAGTCCGAAGACCCCACCAATATAGGGGCACAGCGCCGCTGATGAAAGGGGGGCCATGAAGGTGGGGCCCCATGAAGGTGGGGAAGGTCACTCCCGTGCGGCGGCACTCTCGTCGCGCAGGCCCTTGAATTCCGATGTCGGCTTCAGGTCGGGCCATGCCGTGGAGTTGGCGAGGTCTTCGGTCATGTCCAGGAAGAGTTCCACATCCTGCGCTGCGCCGCGAAGGTCCCAGTCCGGATCCCAGGCATCGTTCTGGTTGTGGTAGCGGTTGGCAATATAGCCAGCGACCCATTCGATCCCGGCTTCCCGCCCGCCGTCTACAAGGTCCGGTCCGCCGGCAATCCCCATGATCAGCAATACTGGCACGCCGCGGCGCGCGAGGGAGAAGTGGTCTGCCCGGTAGAACAGGCCGTTCTCCGGCAGACCTTCCGGAGACACCGTGCGGCCCTGTTTGGCGGCGGCCGCCGCCATCATCTCCTCAAGCTCGCTTTGGCCCTCGCCGACCTGGATGACATCTTTTGCCGGACCCGCCGTCTGCAGGATGTCCAGCGTGAAATTGGCGACCGTTGTTTCCAGCGGATAGATCGGGTCCTGCGCATAGGCTTCCGAGCCGAGCAGGCCGCTCTCTTCGCCGGTCCAGGCGGCGACCACGACCGTTCGTTCCGGCGCGGGGCGGGCCTTCAGGTTACGGGCAATTTCCATGATGCCGGCAAGGCCGAGCGCATCATCGTTTGCGCCGGGTCTGACGACGCGGCCCTCCGCATCCGGAATGCCGATCCCGAATGCATCCCAGTGTCCGGACAGCATGATGGTTTCATCCGGCCGCTTTGTCCCGGTGATTTTGCCGAGTACGTTCTGACTTTCGACCGTTTCCACAGACAGGCCCAGATCTGCATTGAAACGCAGATCATCAAGGGTGAAAGCTTCGAAATCGCGCTTGCGGGCGGCGGTTTTCAGTTCGTCGAGGTTGTATCCGGCCTGTGTCAGCCAGTGCCGGGCCATGTCCTCATGCAGCCAGCCGCGCAGGTCGAGCGCCGGTTTCGCCGGGCCCTTGCTGGCAACGGCATAATTCTCGCCCGGCGAGGAGGCGGCGACGTTCCAGCCATAGCCCGCGGGTTGGGTTTCATGGATCACGAAGGCGGCAACCGCGCCGCGGCGGGCGGCCTCTTCGTATTTGTAGGCCCAGCGGCCGTAATAGGTCATCCGTCGGCCACCGAAAACGCCGGCGACGGGGTCGTCTTCCGCCACACCGAAATCCGGGTCATTCACGAGGAAGAGGGCGACCTTGCCGGTCAGGTCCATGTCCCCATAATCGTCCCAGTCACGTTCCGGCGCGCTGGCGCCGAAGCCCACGAACACGATCGGCACATCCTTGATGACGATGTCTTCGCGTGGATTGGGAGAGCTGATGTTGATGTCCAGACCTTGCCTGAGCGGGATCTCAGTCTCGCCATGGCTGACA
The DNA here is from genome assembly GCF_003263315.1 of Hyphomonas sp. GM-8P. Taxonomy (NCBI): domain Bacteria; kingdom Pseudomonadati; phylum Pseudomonadota; class Alphaproteobacteria; order Hyphomonadales; family Hyphomonadaceae; genus Hyphomonas; species Hyphomonas sp. GM-8P. The sequence continues at coordinate 61,493 of NZ_AWFE01000001.1, read as the reverse complement.
TTGAGTGTGCGAATATCATTCACGACGGAGTGCTTCAGGGTCACCGGATCTGTCCATTTCCCGTCCCGTCCGCCAGGTTCAAGGCCGAGATCCTTAAACCGCTCGATCAGGTAGGCGACGGTCCTGGTCTCGCCTTCAGTGCCGGGCGCGCGACCCATGAATTCGTCGGAAGCGAGGACCTTTACCGTCTCGGACATGTTTTCAGTGCTGATCGGAGGCGCGCTTTCAGAGCTGTTGGCGCTTCCGGTGTCAGCGGCAGGCGTACAGGCCGCCAGCATCAGGGTTGCACTTGCGGATGCCAAAATCGCTCTGATCATTTGCACTACTCTTCGGGGTTTGCGTGGCCAGTCATCCGGCCGGGGGTCAAGGAGAGGGGGATTAGTAAAGCACGTCGCTTTCGCCGCTTTCACCGAAGCCGTCGGCGATAAGGCTGGCGATGGCGGTGACGGCTTCGGCCGCGTCGGGGCCCTTGGCAGCGAGTTCCACTTCGCAGCCCTGAGCAGCGACAAGCATCAACAGGTCCATGATCGAGCGGGCATCCGCCTCCTGGCCTTCATGACTGACTACCACCCTGGACTCGAATTCGTTTGCGAGCTTCGAGAGTTTGGCCGAAGCGCGCGCGTGCAGGCCCTTGCGGTTGACGATTGTCACGCTTTGGCGGGCTTCGGTCACGGCGTTCTGCACAGGGCTCCGGGTCAATTGGATTTGGCGAGGAGTTCGGAGGCGATATTGATGTAGCGCCGGCCTGCATCTGCAGCCGTCTGGGCTGCGTCGGCGAGCGGAAGCTCGTCACGGACTTCGGCCAGCTTGATCAGCATGGGCAGGTTTACGCCCGAGATGACTTCGATATTGCCGGATCCCATGATCGACATGGCGAGGTTCGATGGCGTGCCGCCGAACATGTCGGTGAGGATGATCACCCCCAGGCCGACGTCACAGGCCTTCGCCGTGTCACGGATCTGTTCGCGGCGGGCCTCGATATCGTCTTCGGCTTCGATGGATATCGACTTGAATCGCATCTGTTCGCCCACGACGTGTTCTGTCGCGGCGACGAGTTCCTTCGAGAGTTTGCCGTGGCTGACGACGACGATGCCGATCATGCCGCCCCTTTCAGGTTACGTGACGAATTTGTCATGCTGCCATGGCGAGTATGGCCGTCAACCCGGATTCAGCTGTGCGGTGTGTCGCTTTCTCAGGCGCCGTTGCCTGAAAGCCCCAGCACATCGTCCATGCTGTAGAGGCCGGGTTTCTGGTTAATGGCCCAGAACGCCGCTTTCAGCGCACCTTCTGCAAACATGGCCCGGTCGAGCGATGTGTGGCTGAGGGTGACGATTTCCGTCTCCGAGCCGAAGCTGACCGAATGCTCGCCGATCACCCCGCCCATGCGGCGGACGGAAAAGCCGATCTTGCCCGGCTCCCGGGCAGCGTCCGGCCCGTCATAGGGACCTGTGCGCAGCTGATCCAGCGTGCCGCCGCGGCCTTCAGCGGCAGCTTCGCCGAGCATCAGGGCCGTGCCGGACGGGGCATCCACCTTCTTGTTGTGGTGGGTTTCCAGCACTTCGATGTCCCAGTCCGGACCGAGGCTGGCGGCGGCGCGGCGGATCAACGTTTCCAGCAGCTTGATGCCAAGCGCAAAGCTGCCGGATTTCACGATGGCGAGGTCTCCTGCGGCTGCCTCAAGTGCCTTTTCCTCTGCGGGCGAAAAGCCTGTCGTGCCAATAATCGCAACACGTACAGGCGTGTGCTTCAGCGCTTCCAGCGCTGCGATCGTGGCAGCGGGCCGGGTAAAATCGAACCAGACATCGGCCTTGGCGGCGGCGGTGACCGGGTCGGAGGCCGGCTTCACATTCAGGCCCGGAATCCCTGCGAGGTCTCCGATAGCCGTGTCGAGGTGAGGGGAGCCCGCGATTTCCGTACCACCCGCGACCGTCAGCCCGTGGCGGTGGGAGACGGCGGCCAGCTGGCGGCCCATGCGGCCTGCGACACCTGCAATGGCGACGGCGAAGGATTCGGAAGTCTGGTCTGTCATGGCGCCCTTATAACCGGGTTTTGGCCCAGGGAAACGGGTATGCGTAATTGACGGGAGTCCGCCTCTTGCGCCGGGGAAGCGAAGCTGAAATGGTCCGCCCGTCTGTGCCTGCGGCCCACCATGAAGAACACCATGTATGGACCGTGAATACACCATTGATACGCCGAGGAGCCTCCCGCTATGAAAACCCGCGCCGCCGTCGCCTTTGAGGCCAAGAAACCGCTCGAAATCGTCGAACTGGATCTGGAAGGCCCGAAGGCCGGCGAAGTGCTGGTCGAGATCATGGCCACCGGCATCTGCCACACGGACGCCTACACGCTGGACGGGCTCGATTCTGAAGGCATCTTCCCGAGCGTGCTGGGCCATGAAGGCGCGGGCATCGTTCGCGAGGTCGGCGCGGGCGTAACCAGCGTGAAGCCGGGTGACCATGTCATTCCGCTCTACACGCCGGAATGCCGCCAGTGCAAAAGCTGCCTCTCCGGCAAGACGAACCTCTGCACCGCGATCCGCGCCACGCAGGGCAAGGGCCTGATGCCGGACGGCACCAGCCGCTTCTCCTACAAGGGCCAGACGATCTACCATTACATGGGCTGCTCGACCTTTTCGAACTTTACCGTCCTGCCGGAGATCGCCGTTGCGAAAATCCGCGAGGACGCGCCCTTCGACAAGGCCTGCTATGTCGGCTGCGGCGTGACGACCGGCGTTGGCGCCGTCGTCAATACGGCGAAGGTTCAGGTCGGTGACAATGTCGTCGTCTTTGGTCTCGGCGGCATCGGACTCAATGTGATCCAGGGCGCAAAGATGGCCGGGGCCGACAAGATCGTCGGCGTTGACATCAACGACTCCAAGAAGGAATGGGGCGAGAAATTCGGAATGACGCATTTCGTCAATCCGAAGAACACCGTCGATGTGGTCGCCCATCTTGTGGAGCTGACCGATGGCGGCGCGGACTATTCCTTCGACTGCACCGGCAACACGGACGTCATGCGCCAGGCGCTGGAATGCTGCCATCGCGGCTGGGGCACCTCGGTCATCATCGGTGTGGCGGAAGCCGGCAAGGAAATCAGCACACGGCCGTTCCAGCTGGTGACGGGCCGCAATTGGCGCGGCACGGCCTTTGGCGGCGCCAAGGGCCGCACGGATGTGCCCAAGATTGTCGACTGGTACATGAACGGCAAGATCCAGATCGACCCGATGATCACCCACGTCATGAAGCTCGACAAGATCAACGACGCCTTCGACCTGATGCACTCGGGCGAGAGTATCCGGTCTGTGGTGGTTTACTGATGCGGGGCCGCGGCGTGCGCCATTGTCTTGGCGCGGCGGCGCTGGGGCTGGCTTTGGTCTCGGCAGCGGGCTTTGCGCAGGCGGAAGAGGCGCCAGAAGCGAAGCTCTACCTGTCGGACACATATAACGAGACCGCTGACCCAGCGGCGGATGTTCAACGGGCAATCGAAGAGGCCGATGGCCGGCACATCCTGCTGGAAGTCGGCGGGGACTGGTGCGTCTGGTGCAAGATTCTCGACAAATATCTGGAAGACAATACCGATGTCCGCGAGGCGTTCGGCGAGAGCTTCATGATCGTGAAGATCAATTTCAGCCGCGAGCATCCGAACACGGAATTCCTGGGGGGCTTTCCGGAGGCCGAAGGCTATCCGCATTTCTATGTGCTGGACTCTGACGGCGGTTTGCTTGCCTCACAGGGAACAGCCGAGCTGGAAGAAGGCAAGGGATACAATCGCACGCGCATGCTGGAATTTGCAGAGCGCTGGCGCAAAAACTGAACCGGTTTGGAAGGAAACTCAGATGGGCATCGTCAAACGCAATCTCGAAATTTACCGTACACGTCTTGTGTCGCTGAAGAACATGCTCGGACGGGCGGAAGCGGAACTGTTGCCGGATGATCCGGAGAAGACCGCGCTGCTGACGGCGCGGCTGGCCGAGGACATGCTGCCACTGCCGAACCAGGTCTGGTTCACCTGCCGTCAGGCGGAGCTGCTGCTGGGCAAGCTGAACGCCGCGCCAGTGAAGGAATTCGAGAGCGATAAGGCGAGCTTTGCGGACCTGAAGGCGCTCGTCGCCGAGACGATTTCGCGGATCGAGGCACAGACTGACACGAAGGAAGATTTCGCCGAAGGGAAGACGATCCTGGAGCTCCCCGGCTTTCCGACACTCTCCATCTCCGGGCAGGACTATATCGACGAGTGGCTGACGCCGAACTTCTATTTCCACTTCGTCACGGCCTACGACATCCTGCGGGCAGAAGGGCTGGCCATTGGCAAGGCCGATTATATGAGCCACCTCCGCCCGCTGCTCGCGGCGGCTGGTTGAGTGTAGTCAGTCCGGCACTGGACACAGGTATCTGGAATTTCCTGCGGGCGGCGATTGCCGCCCGTTTTTTGTTTGCTGACCACGTCTCCGACATGACCCGCAGAGGGTCTGTCAAACGGACCTGGCTGGCTGATTGGGAAAGAGGGGGAGGGTGTTCCTTGCGGCGCCTTGATCGAACTTGCCGGCTTCCTGCTGGCTTGCACCTTCAGCGATTCTGGCACATCGTTTGCGGGTGGGATGCGTCTGGTGTGCCAATCCCGAGGAAAGAGCTCTCAAGTGACCAGTATTACTGCATCGAGGCGGGTGGATCTGGTCCCAACCCGCGCTTTTGAAACCATCGATCTGATACGCTTCCTGGCGGCAGCCTAGGTAACCTGGTCCCATGTCTGGCTTGTCATCACGCCAAATCTGACACCTGAAATGGGCCCGTTGTGGCGTGCGGTTTTTCTGACCGCGAGTTTCGGACAGGATGCGGTCCGCATTTTCTTTGTGATCAGCGGGTACTGGATCACCCGCTCGGTGTTGCGGCGCATTGCGGCAGATCGATGGAGCTGGTCATCATACCTGACCGACCGGCTGACGCGCCTCTGGATCGTTGCCGTGCCGGCTTTGCTGCTGGGTGGCCTGCTGGATATTCTTGGCCGGTACGTTTTCGATTTCAGCATCTATTCCAACTACGCCATTCTCGATGAGGCGCCGATTGACCTTGGCGAGCGGCTGACGGTCCCGGCCTTTCTCGGAAACATCGCTTTCCTCCAGAACATCTTTTACGACACGTTCGGTTCCAATTTCCCGCTTTGGAGCCTTGCGAATGAGTTCTGGTATTATCTCTGGTTCCCGGCACTGATTCTGTTGCTGCGTCAGCGCGCTGTCATTCCGGGCCTCATGGCTTTCATCACCTTCATTCTGTTCTTCGACTCCAATGTCAGCGGAGCCTTCGGAATCTGGCTGATCGGGTCGGCTGTTTATGTCTTTACCGAGTTTGTCGGCGGGCAATTGCGGCAATTGCCGATGGTGACACGCTATGGCCTTGGTGGCCTGGCTGGCCTCGTCTTCCTGTCCGCGCTTGGTTTCACCCGAGTCGTGGAATCCAGCTGGCTTATGGACGGCCTTGTCGTTGGCGCCGGCTTCGGGGTCTTCCTTTGTGCGGTGATCCTGTTCGATCTTGGCATCCCGGCTTTGGCGCGGCCCGGCGCCGTTTATGGGGCGGGCGCCTCATACTCCCTCTATGTGTGTCACTTCCCCGCCATGTTGATGGCGATCGCCATCCTGCAGCAGTTCAGCACATTCGGGGTGAACCTCACGACGTTGTTCGTGGCGCTTTCGCTCACGCTCGTCCTGTTCGGTGTCGGCTGGGGCTTCAGCCGGATGACGGAAAACCATACCGCCTTCTTGCGGAGCAAGATCGCAGGCCGGTTGCGACCTACGAGCCTGTCCACCTGACGCAGCGAGAGGCGGGAATTCCTCTGGCGCCGCCCGTGCGGCTGGGGCACACATGCGGCACCAATCAAGGAGGAAGAACACGCATGTTCAGTCACGTCATGGTCGGCACGAACGACCTTGAAAAAGCCAAGGCGTTCTACGACGCCCTGTTCACGTCCATTGGCGGCCGGGAGGCCATCACCGATCCGAAAGGCCGTCTGATCTACCTGCACAATGGCGGCACCTTCCTGGTGACCCCGCCGATCGACGGCCAGCCGGCCACGCACGCCAATGGCGGCACGATCGGTTTCGCCGCCGAGAATCCGGAACAGGCTGATGCCTGGCACGCTGCAGGCGTTGCGGCGGGCGGCACGCCGATCGAGGACCCGCCGGGTTGGCGCGAAGGCGGCGGCATGAAGCTCTACCTCGCTTATCTGCGCGATCCGGACGGAAACAAGATCTGCGCGATGTGCCGCGGTTAAAGGCAAATACCCAGGCCGCCCCTCCCAAATCAGGAGGGGCGGTTTCGCATTCGGGCGACCTTATGTAGTCTGTTGCTCTGACAGACGCCGATAATGCCCCGGCACAGGGGCTGGAGGGAGGCGACCGAGATGACCGAGTTTACCCACTACACTTTGCTGGCCGACGGAGAGGTGTTCTCGCCGAATGCGGATTTCGATACCGAATGCGGGCGATATATCATGGCCATGAAAGTCTGGGCCAAAGATCCGGACCAGGCGGCTGACATGATCGTCGCCATCGGACAGCGCCTCGGCTTCAAGCCCGATGGCGAGCTGCAGGTGTTCGTGACCGACCCCGACGAACCCGCCGACGACGAACCCTTTGGCTATGATATTCAGTTCACGTCCTATTCGCAGGACGAGGAAGATGAGGCGGGCGAGGAAGAGCGCCCCAGATGGATCCACTGACAACAGGAATGACTTGCATGAAAAACATGTTCAGGATGGGCGGCATTGCCGCGCTGGTGATGGCCACAACGGGCCTTGGCGGCTGTGTCATCGCCGATGTCGAAGGCGTTGAGGCCATGTACAAGCCGGATGTCGAATACTATTCCGCCCCGACTGTGGCCGGAATGGATTTGCCGTTCTCGAAGGCCGTGCGCGTGGGTGAAACGATCTACCTGTCCGGAGAGCTGGGCATCGATCCGGCAACGAACACCTTCCCGCCGGGCGGCACGGGCGCGCAGACAACGCAGATCTTCAAGAATATCGAAGCCACGCTGGACGAATTCGATGCAGATCTGTCGGACATCGTCAAATGCAGCGTCTTCCTGGGCGACATGCAGAATTATGGCGAAATGAACGCGGCCTATGACGCGGCGCTGCCGGATCCGAAGCCGGCCCGGTCCACGTTCGGGGCAGGCGGCCTGGCGCTGGGCGCGGAACTCGAAATCGAGTGCCTCGCCATCCGTCCGTAAAGGACCGGCCACAATGGAATGGCGCGACCCGGATGCCCCGGTGGACCTGTCGCCCGTCGGGTCGGAAACGATCCGCCGGGTGATCGAACGGGCCATCGAAGAGGGCAACCGGGTCGCCTCGATTTCCCAATGGACCAAGGCGCTGGTGGCGCATATGGAGCTGGGGTTGAGCGAGGGCCTGAAGGCCGACATCCGAGCACAGTATCCGGCGCTCGAATATTACGAGGATGCGGGCTCGCCCCATAACGAACCGGACGAGGGCTTCATCGAAGACGGTTTTGCCGTGTCCTTCCCGCGGCCCCGGCCTCAGACCAGGCCTGGATGATTACTTGCGGTATTGCTTGATCGGCAGGTTGGCTGCCGTCCAGGCCATCATCCCGCCGCGCACATTGCTGACGTCGGTGAACCCGGCCCCGGCGAGCAGCTTCGCCGCCCGGCCGGACCGCATGCCGGACCGGCAGATCACCGCCACCGGCGCCGAGGCGTCTTCCTTCATGAACCCATAGATCGTGTCGACCATGCGCGGATCGCCCAGGGTGACAGTGTAGGCGCCTTTCGGAATGCCGCTCTCCCATTCGCTTTCGGTGCGGACATCGACAAGGATCAGCTGCTTCTTGCGCACGCGGTCATTCGCGTCTGCCGGATCGATCTGCGGGATGGCGGGCTTGCTGCTGCCGCCGAATAGCTTGTCGAACAATCCCATGGATCGCGCCTCATTGCCGTTACGGCCTGAGATTTAGCATCCGGGTAGAAGCCGCCATAGATGCGGCGCCTGCGACAGATGCAGTCACGGCGTCCCGTCAGGCGAGGACGAGGCGGCAATCCTTCCGTGCCATCCGGGCAGGCAGTTCGAACGAGGCGAGCGCCCGACCGCCAACCGAAGCGAGCAGCGCATCGGCGCGGGCCTTCGCGTCTGTGTCCATGGCGCCGTACGCATCGAGCACAGCCTGCAGGCGCCAGAGCGGGAACGTCCGCGCGGCCGCCGGTCCGGTGAAGCCTTCGATGGAGACCTCGATCTGCCCCACAGCGCGCGGTACGGCATCGCCTGATGAAGCCTCCGCGGCCCAACCGGCAAACAGGTCGTTGGTGGCCTTCAGAGCCGGCAGCTGCTCGCGCATCTGGCGCTTCAGGATCGGCAGCAGCGTTTCCGGAATCCCATCATCAGCGGCGAGGTCACCCGTGCCCGCGTCGCCCGCATGTGTGCGCTCAACCCAGTCCGCCACGCGCGGGGCAAGGCGTTTCATCAGCACGCCGGATTCCGGGTCACGGTAGAGGTGGGCGTAGAGCGGTCCAATGAAGGCGAAATCGGCGAGGCAGGGGCGCTCGCCGAGCAGGAAGGAGTGGGCTTCAAGGTGCTGGGAAAACTCGCGGAGGAAGGCCTCATAGCTCCGCTCGATGCCGGGAATGGTTTCCGGGTGCACACCCAGGACTGGCAGGGCGCCCTTGAAGCGCTGGCCGTTCTTCTTGCCGATCTCATACTGTTCCGGCCGACTGAGCTGGGGGGCGGAGAGGGCGCCGAATTCGGAATAGGCCCAGTCCTCATTATAGGTCCAGCGATAGTGCATGGCAGGCAAGGTGAGCCATTCATCGCCATAGAGCTGGAGCAGGAGCGCCACGAAGCGCTGCAGCGGCGTCGCCGGCAGGGCAGGCGGCTCGCGGTGTTCGGCGGCCTCGACCTGTTCGATGATGTCAGCGGTGTCCTGCACGATGCTGCCGTCCGGCATCTTCAACACAGGGATCACGGGCCAGCCGACATTCGGCAGGATGATGTCGCGATAGACCTGCTGTGTGGCGATCTGTTCTTCGAAGTCTGCCCCGCGCCAGCGGAGATAGGCGCGGGCCTTGCCGGTGAAATAGCTGACCTCGGCGCCGTAGAGCGTGTATGCTGGCATGATGCGTTTTCCTGTCCCTTTGTGGCGGGCTTTGTGCCGCAGGATTGCCCGCGGGCGCAAGGCTGCTATCCCGTAAAGGACAGTGCTTGACGCGCCGCGCCCAATCGTGTTGCCCGTGGGGCAATCCGTTCCAACCAGCCGCAGGACCCTGTACGCGCCCATGACCCAGCTCACTTCTGTCTCTTCCTGGAAATCCTTTGGCGGAAACCTGTCCGTATACGACCATGAGTCTGTGGTGCTGGGCTGCAGGATGCGCTTTGCGGTCTACACGCCGCCGCAGGCAGCTGACGGCCCGGTGCCGGTGCTGTGGTATCTCTCCGGCCTCACCTGCAGCTGGGCGAACGTGATGGAGAAGTCAGGCCTGCAGCGCGTGGCGGCCGAGCATGGCATCATGGTAATCGCGCCGGATACCAGTCCGCGCGGCGAAGGCATCCCGGATGACGAGGCCTATGATCTCGGCCAGGGCGCGGGCTTTTACCTGACCGCCACGCAGGAGCCGTGGGCGAAGCATTTCAAGATGGACCAGTACATCACCGATGAGCTGCCGAAGCTGGTCGGTGCCGAATTCAACAATGCCGACATGGAAAGGCAGGGAATCTTCGGCCACTCCATGGGCGGTCATGGGGCGATTACGCTGCACCTGAAATATCCGGAAACCTACAAGACCTGTTCGGCCTTCAGCCCGATCACCAGCCCGGCGCGCGTGCCGTGGGGTCAGAAAGCCTTCACCGCCTATCTCGGCCCGGCCTCCATCGCGTGGGAGCAGTACGACGCAACTGAACTGGTGAAGGAACGCCAGAGCCGCGCCCGCATCATGGTCGACACCGGCACCGCGGATACGTTCCTCGAAAAAGAGCTGAAGCCAGAGATCTTCATTGATGCCTGCATGGCGAACGGCCAGGCGCTCGATTACAGGATGCGCGAAGGCTATGGCCATGACTACTATTTCATCGCCACTTTCATGGACGATCATATCGCCCATCACGCGGCCGGCCTGAAAGCCTGAGCGCCTCAAAAAGAGAGAATGCGTCCGCAGGCCCCGTTGGGTATCGGGGTTCATGCGCGACCGCTTCCCTGTGCCCTGCAAGCACACGACCTTGCATGAATGCCGGCGTGGGACACCGGCACCTGCGAATCTTGTCTGCGCTACACCGCCTTGGCGTGGCGCGCCTCGACCGGTTTGTACCGGCCGTCGAAACACTGGGCGACCGTGCGCAGCAGGAGGCGCGCTTCCTTCGGTACACTGATGATATCGCCGTCTATCCGGCAGAGGTCGGCGGACTGCAGGAAGCGCGCAGTTTCCAGCGCGTCGTCCAGCGCGCCGGGGTCTGCGCCCATCTCGCGGCAGGTTGCGTCCACATCCACCCATAGCTGGCACATAAGCTTTTCGATTGCGCGGGCGCGCAGACGGTCATCCTCGGTCAGCTCGATACCGCGCTCTGAGGGCAGACGGCCGTCTTCGACAGCGGCCGCCCAAGCGGTGCGCGCCTTGAAGTTCTGCACATAGCCCTGACGAAATTGCGAGATCGAGGTCGAGCCGATGCCGACCAGTGTTTCACATGGGTCGTCGGTATAGCCCTGGAAGTTCCGGCGCAGTGTCCCGCTGCGGGCTGCGCGGGTGAGCGGATCGTCCGGGGCGGCAAAGTGGTCAAGGCCGATGGCGTGGAACCCGGCACCCGTCAGCGTGGCAGCGCCAGCCTCTGCCTGCCGGAAGCGTTCTTCAAGGCCCGGCAGGGCGGATTCATCGATGGCGGCCTGGTGTTTGGCGAACCAGGGCACATGGGCATAGCCGAAGAAGGAGACGCGCGCGGCGCCCATTTCGGCAGCGAAGTGGGCGGCTTCGACGACGTCTTCCACGGTCTGGAAGGGCAGGCCGTACATCAAGTCCATATTGATGGCGTGGATGCCGACCGCACGCAGGCGTTCGATGCCGTCCACCAGCAGCTCCTTCGGCTGGATGCGGCCGACGGCTTCCTGCACTTTCGGGGCAAGGGTCTGCACGCCGAAGCTGACCCGGCAGACGCCGGCGTCCGCCATGGCCTGGATGAAATCCGGTGTCAGCGTACGCGGATCGACTTCGACGGCGATCTCGATATCGGGCTGTGTTCCGAAGGCGTCGATGGCGTGCGACACGAGACCTTTGAAGTCTTCCGCCGAGAGCGCGTTCGGGGAGCCGCCGCCGAAATGCAGGTGCGCCATGCCGGCATGCGGGCCGAGTGCCTTGGCCCAGACGTCGATCTCCTGATGCAGCGTTTCCAGGTATGTGCCGATCCGGCGGTAACCGTTCGGCACGCTGGTGGCGCAGCCGCAATAGAAGCAGAGTTTCTCGCAGAAAGGCACGTGCATATAGACAGAGATCGGCTCATCCGGATTGACGGAGGCCGCCCAGATGCGTGCCTGATCTTCGGCCACGCGGGGACTGAAATCCGCCGCCGTCGGGTAGCTCGTATAACGCGGAACGGGCCGCGTTGCGAAAGTGGTCCATGCCTGTTTCATGCCCCGCGTCTTAGCAGCGTTGGCAGGCCGCCGGATTACGCAGAATCCCGTACGCATCCGCTGTCTCGACGGCGCCGCTGGGCGGGCGTAGGGTCGGCGCATCAAGAGGAGAGAGACCATGATCCGTACCGCCGCCTGCGCCGCCGCCCTGTTTACCCTTGCCATGCCCGCGCTGGCGGGGCCGGAAGCGTTCCAGCCGGGCACGGTGGTGCCGGACTATGGGAAGGTCGCCATGATCGACGGGGTGACCCTGCCGGCGGACACGGTCATGAAGGTCGCGTTCGACATCGGGCAGGCTGGTCCGGAAGATGGCATCAGCCGCAGCCTGGAAACGCCGGCCCGGTTCCTGAACATGCATGCCGCCGCAGGCGTTGATCCGGCGAACCTGCACGTTGCGCTGATCGTGCACGGCGCGGCCGGCAAGGACCTGATGACGGATGAGGCACGCGGCGCGCCCAATCCGAATGCCGGCCTGATTGCGGAATTGCTGGCCGCGGGTGCGACCATCGAACTGTGCGGGCAGACGTCGGCCATGCGGGACATCGCACCGGAAGACCTGCTGCCGGGCGTGACCATCGGCCTGTCGGCAATGTCGACGCACGCCCTGCTGCAGCAGCAAGGCTACACGCTGAACCCGTTCTGACAGCTCAGGCTCTGGTTACACCACAATAGTTGTTATTGTGGTGTAACAATGCTATTACACCACAATAACAACTATTGTGGTGTAATAGCATGGTGCGCAGCTTTCCTCTTTCGGTTCATACGACTTATCAGGACCTGTTGCAGGCGCATCTGGTTCAGGCGGTTTCGGATATTCCGGGCCTTCCATTCGTGCGAGATATGGGGAAAAAGGGTAAGTACTGGTACGCGCGCCAGCGGATCGGCGACAGGACTGTGCAGAAATACATAGGTCCCGACACGCCGGATATTCGCCAGCGGATCGACATGGCGAAAACGGCCAGGTCCGAACGCAAGGCATTTGAACGCCGTTGCGCAAGTCTGGTCGCCCAGCTGCGTGCTGCAGGCGTGCCGACCCTGGATAGGAATTCGGGCAAATTGCTGCATGCCATGGAGAAAGCAGGTGTTTTTCGCCTGGGTGGCACCTTGGTTGGGACGCATGCGTTCCGGCTCTATAGCGCAGAGCTTGGTGTACAGTTCGATGATTCGTTGGCTGTGACAGAAGATGTCGATATTGCAGCCTTCGAAAATCTGAAACTGGTCATTGAAGACGAGGCCGATCCTGCCTTACCGGAAACGTTCAGGGATCTGAACCTTCAGCCTGCGGCGGGGCTCGACCGTAGGCACCGGCCGACAAGGTGGGTCATGGGTGGGGAGGGTGGAACCGAGGTTGAATTTCTTGTGCCGCGCATGCGCGAAGACAGCGAAATCCTGAAATTGGAGCCGCTGGGCGTATATGCGCAGGCATTGCCGTTCCTGAATTTTCTGATTGCAGAGCCCATTGCCGCTGTCGCGCTATACCGTTCGGGCGTGCTGGTTCAGGTGCCAAGACCCGAGCGCTATGCTGTGCACAAACTGATCGTTGCAGCGCGCAGGCGCACCTCTTCAGCACTAAAGGCGAAAAAGGATATTGCTCAGGCGGAGATCCTGTTCGAAGTGCTTCTCGAAGACCGGCCGGCAGAACTCGCAGAAGCATTTCAGATCGCCATAGAAATTGGGCCGAAGTGGCGTAAGGCGATCGAAATGACGCTGAAGAGATCGGCGAAATTGACGGCATTAGCTGAAGAACTGGGTTGAGGAAGAAGTTCAACCCATCGCTTCGGCAAGGAGCCAGATGCCTTCACGCTCCGCCTGGCGGCGTTCGACCAGCAGGCGGGCGACCTGATGGTCGTCGTCGAAGACATTGCCGGTGAGGCTGTCGAGCAGGGCCTTGGCGAGATTGTCGAGGTCCATCCAGGGCGGGTCGCCGGAATATTCCATCATGATGTGTACGGAATATTCGCCATAGCCGGGGCGTAGCGGTGGGAACTCCTTGCGGAAGAATTCCTTCAGCAGCGTCTTGTAATATTTTGTCTGTGTGGTGAGGCCCGTGCAACGCACTTCCAGCGCGCCATCCTCCGTGATGCGTGCCTGAACCTTTCCCGATTTTACCCAATCGCTGTTCAATGCAGCCTCAGGTCGCGCTTACGCTCGCGCGCCTCAATAGCTTCCTTGGAGTCTTTCAGGCCGAGGCCGGTGGTCTGGCGCAGCAGTTTGATAGCGCGGATTTTCTTGCGGGCGTCCAGCTCGGCATCGATCTCCAGCCATTTGGACATGGTGACCCGTTCCAGCGCGGCGTCGACCTCTTCGGGTGTCGGCGGAATGGGGGAGAGGCTGTTCTCCCTCTTCTTGCCGCCAGCGGTCGCGCGGCCGATCAGGAACACCACGAACAGGGTGAACAGGACTTCCGGCTGCAGGATCTTGTCGAAATAGGCTTCCATACCAGCCTCCCCATGGTTGCAGGCGATGGTCCTCCTTAAACGAAGCCGCCGGTGAGGGCGAGGGGGCGCGGATCAGGCGGATCGGGCTGAATCGCCTGCTGCGGCGGCGGGAACAGTTGATTGCGGCCCGGCTTGGGGCTAGTCCGCTGCCAGCAGATCAAGGAGCTTTGCCCTCATGGCCAATACCCGCACCGAATCCGATACGATGGGCCCGATCGAGGTCGCCGATGATGTCTACTGGGGCGCCCAGGCCCAGCGCAGCCTCGGAAACTTCAAGATCGGCTGGGAAAAACAGCCCGAGCCGGTGATCCGCGCCCTCGGAATCGTCAAGAAGGCGGCCGCGCAGGCGAACATGGATCTCGGCAAGATGGATCCGGAAATCGGCAAGGTGATCGTCGATGTCGCCGGTGAAGTGATCGAGGGCAAGCTGAACGATCACTTCCCGCTGGTCGTGTGGCAGACGGGTTCTGGCACCCAGTCCAACATGAACACGAACGAGGTCATCTCGAACCGCGCGATCGAGATCATGGGCGGCGAGAAAGGCTCCAAGAAGCCGGTTCACCCGAACGACCATGTGAACATGTCCCAGTCGTCGAACGACTGCTTCCCGACGGCGATGCACATCGCGGCTGCCGAAGAGACGGTGCACCGCCTCGTTCCGGCGCTGAAGCACCTCCACGCCGCACTGGACGCCAAGGCCAAGGCCTGGACCGAAATCATCAAGATCGGCCGGACCCACACGCAGGACGCAACGCCCGTCACGCTCGGCCAGGAATTCTCCGGCTATGCCAAGCAGATCGAGAACGGCATCAAGCGCATCGAGATGACGCTGCCGATGCTGATGGAACTGGCGCAGGGCGGCACGGCCGTCGGCACAGGCCTCGCTTCGCCGGAAGGCTTTGCAGATCTGGTCGCTTCGAAAATCGCCGAGATCACCGGCCTGCCGTTCACCTCCGCCCCGAACAAGTTCGAGGCGCTGGCCGCGCACGATGCCCTCGTGATGACGCATGGCGCGATCAACACGGTCGCCATGTCGTGCTTCAAGATCGCCAACGATATCCGCTTCCTCGGCTCCGGCCCGCGGTCTGGCCTCGGTGAGCTGGCGCTGCCTGAGAACGAGCCAGGGTCGTCGATCATGCCGGGCAAGGTGAACCCGACCCAGTGCGAAGCGCTGACCCAGGTCTGCGCCCACATCCACGGCAACAATGCCGCTATCGGTTTTGCCGGAAGCCAGGGCCATTTCGAGCTGAACGTGTTCAACCCGATGATGTCCTACAACTTCCTGCAGTCGGTGCGTCTGCTGGCAGACGCCGCGATCAGCTTCACCGACAATTGCGTGGTTGGCATTGAGCCGCGCCTCGACAATATCGAGAAGGGCCTGAAGAACTCCCTGATGCTGGTGACCCCGCTGAAAGAGAAGTTCGGCTACGACCGCGCGGCGAAGATCGCCAAGACCGCCCACAAGAACGGCACCACGCTGCGCGAAGAAGCCATCAAGGACGGTATCCCGGCAGAAGACTTCGACGCCATCGTGCGTCCGGAGAAAATGATCGGGCCGGATCCGCGCTAAGGCTGCATTCGGTTCGTTCTCTTAAGTTTTTTCTTGCTGTTGACCGGCCCCTCCTGCACGAGGGGCCGGTTGTTTTTAGGAGGAGACACCCATGAGCATTGATTTCAGCAATCTCTATTCGGTCAAAGGCAAGACGGTCGTCATCACGGGCGGGTCGCGCGGGATCGGGGAAATGCTTGCGGCAGGGTTCCTGGCCAATGGCGCGAAAGTCATCATTTCCTCGCGCAAGGAAAAGGCTTGCGAAGAAACCGTTGAGCGCCTGAAAGGCGAATATGGCGGCGAGATCTATGCCATCCCGTCCGATGTCGGCCAGATGGTCGGTATCGAGCACCTCGCCAGCGAGATCGCGAAGCGCGAAGAGAAGGTCGACGTGCTGATCAACAATGCCGGTGTCGCCTGGGGTGCTTCGCTGGACGAATTCCCGGAACATGGCTGGGACAAGGTGATGGACGTCAACGTCAAGGGCGTCTTCTTCCTGACCCAGAAACTGATGCCGCTGCTGCGCAATTCGGCCAGCGCCGACAGCCCGGCCCGCGTCATCAACATCGCTTCCATCGACGGCATGCACACTTCGCCGATGAGCGGGTACTGCTACGGCACGTCCAAGGCCGCCGTGATCCACCTGACGCGCTTCATGGGCTCGCAGCTGGCCAAGGAAAACATCCTCGTCAACGGCATCGCGCCGGGCCCGTTTCCGACTTACATGCTGTCCACCGGTGTCGGCTACAAAGGCGAAACCGAGGGTGTGGACTGGGATGCCATCGGCTCGCGCAGCCCGTCGGGCCGTGTCGGCAAGCCGGAAGACATTGCCGGTCTCGCCATGTTCCTGTCGTCCCAGGCTTCGGCCTATATCAACGGTCACACCATCCCGTGCGACGGCGGAATCGTCGCTGCGAGCTGACCCGTCAGGGGCAGAAAAGCCAGCCATTTTGGCCGCGTTCGTGTTGCCCCGCAGCATGAACGCGGCCATAGGGGCGCCTGAAGCCAGCTCCCTCAAACAGAACTGACGATATTCCCGTGGTAAGATCGACTTTTGCAGCGTTCGCCGAACGTCTCGGCGCGCAGGGGCTCTCACAGCCCGATTTCAAGGCCTACACGCCCGCCCAGATCAAGACCGACCTTCTGGCCGGCCTGACCGTGGCGCTGGCCCTTGTGCCGGAAGCCGTGGCCTTTGCGTTCGTCGCACATGTGCACCCGCTGGTGGGCCTCTATGCGGCCTTCATCGTTGGGCTTGTGACCGCGCTGATCGGCGGCCGGCCGGGCATGATTTCCGGCGCGACTGGGGCGCTGGCCGTTGTGATGGTGTCGCTGGTGGCGACCCATGGCGTGGAATACCTGTTCGCGACGGTCGTCCTGATGGGCATCCTGCAGCTTGCGGCGGGCATTTTCCGGATGGGGAAGTTCATCCGTCTTGTGCCGCATCCGGTGATGCTGGGCTTCGTCAACGGGCTCGCCATCGTGATCTTCCTGGCGCAGCTGACTCAGTTCCAGGTGCCCGGCAGCGGGGAAGCCGCCGGGCATGGCATGGCGGGCGGGGAGTGGCTCAGTGGAACGCCGCTTATCCTGATGCTGGCGCTGGTGGGTCTCACAATGGCGATTATCTGGGGCTTGCCGAAGATTACGAGGATCATTCCGGCACCACTGGCCGGCATCGGTATTGTTGCGGCCGTGGTGATCGGCTTCGGCCTCGACGTGCCCCGCGTCGGCGATCTTGCGTCCATCAAGGGTGGCTTGCCGCAATTCCACATTCCAAGCGTTCCGATGAATGTGGAGACGCTGAAGATCATCCTGCCTTACGCGTTCATCCTCGCGGCCATCGGCCTGATCGAGAGCCTGCTGACACTGAACCTCGTCGGCGAGATGACCAACAAAAGGGGCGGGGCGAGCCAGGAATGCGTTGCACAGGGTACGGCGAATGTGATCACCGGCTTCTTCGGCGGCATGGGCGGCTGCGCCATGATCGGCCAGTCCATGATCAATGTGAAATCCGGCGGCCGCACGCGTCTCTCCGGCATCTCGGCGGCGCTGTTCCTGCTGGCCTTTATCCTGGTCGGCTCCAGCCTGATCGAGCAGATCCCGCTCGCGGCATTGGTAGGCGTGATGTTCATGGTCGTGATCGGCACGTTTGCCTGGAACAGCCTGCGCATCATGACCCGCATCCCGCTGACCGATGCGATCGTCATCGTCCTGGTGACCGGTGTGACCGTGGCCTATGACCTCGCCACGGCGGTGATCGTCGGCGTCATCGTCTCGGCGCTTGCCTATGCCTGGAACAATGCCCGCCGCATTCATGTGATCGAACGCGACAGCGTCCGTACGCCGGGGGCACACGTGTATGAGATCGAAGGCCCGCTCTTCTTCGGCTCGACCGACAAGTTTTCCGAGCTGTTCCACCCGGAGAGCGACCCGGACGTCGTGATCGTGGATTTCATGCACTCGCGCGTGGTCGACCAGTCGGCCCTGCAGGCGATCGAAGACCTGGCGGCGAAATATGCCGCGCTCGGCAAGACGCTGCGCCTGCGCCACCTGTCCCGCGACTGCCACAAGCTGCTGGCCAAGGCCGGACAGCTGATGGTCGATTCCGACGATGACCCGGATTACGAGCTGGCTGTAGACTATTCCGTCCGCACCGGCGTCTTTGGCGGCGGTCACTGACGCTCCACAGGCGCCTCCAGTTCAGGGACTGACGCGGGCGGCCTTAAGGCTGTATCCTTGCGCGAGAGAATCACTCCCGCCAAGAAAGGCCTGATCATCATGGCAAACCCTCCCGTCGGCTCGAAGGCCAACCCGTCCCAGTTCGACGTGATCGACAAGCTGGGGGCCGATGAGCCTTATTTCGTGATCCGCGCGCATGACCCGCTGTCCTCGGCGCTGGTGGAGCTGCATGCCTATATCGGCGCGGGCCAGTCCGGCGCGGCGCATAACAAGCTGGCCGAGATCATGGCGCTGACCGCAGCCAAGCCGCCGCGCCCAGCCTCCAGCCCGAAATACCGCGAAACCTTTGCGATCTCGCTCGCCATGGAGCAGTGGCGCGAAACGCACAAGGAATAGGGGATGGACCTGCGGGCCGATGAATTGTCGGACCAGCACGTCACGCTCGTGCCATTCGATGTGGCCCGGGACGGCGGAGACCTGCGGACCATGGCCGAAACGCTCGGAGAGCGGATCGAGACCTGGCCCTATTACAATCCGCCATCGGACTGGATCGGTGCCTGGCTCGCCAATATCGAGGCGCGTATGGCGGACGGCAAACTGATCCCGTTTCGCGTGTCGCGTCCGGATGGGCGGTTTGCCGGCATCTCCACCTATCTCGGTCCGGATGCCATTTCGCGGAATGTCGAAATCGGCATGACGATGTACACGGCGGATGCTCAGGGCACGGAGGTGAATCCCGCCGCCAAGCGCCTGTTGCTGGGGCACGCATTCGAGCAGGGTGCCGTGCGCGTGCAATTCAATATCGACCAGCGCAACCAGCGGTCCCAGGCAGCCGTGAAGAAACTGGGCGGCGTGCAGGAAGGCGTCCTGCGGGACAACCGTATCCTGCCGAACGGCGTCTTGCGTTCCACCGTCGTCTTCTCCATTCTCTCAGGCGAATGGCCGGCCGTGAAAGCGGGCCTCGATGCACGGCTAGCAGCGTTCGAATAGGGGCAGGTGATGAACGAGCCGGTCAATCTGAACAAGTTCCGAAAGGCGAAAACGAAGGCCGAAAAGGAACAGAAGGCGAAGGAAAACCGCGCCAAATTCGGCCGCACGAAATCAGAAAAGCAGCTGGAGAAGGCCCGCGCCGACAAGCTGTCGAAGCTCACCGAAGGCCATCGCCTGAAAGACACGCCCGAGGCGGATGGTTAATTCCGCCTGAAGGCGCGGCCCGCGCCTTGCAGCACTCCCGGAAACGCTGTTCCAATCCGGGAGGACCCAAATGGCTGGGATCGCAAAGAAACTCGTCTTCTGTGCCGCATCGTTCGGTGCCGGTATCGCATGGGGCCTGATCGCGGAAGCCGCGGAATATCAGGGCTCCCTGACGCACCTGCTGCTCGGACAGTAGGCCTCAGCTCCCCACTTCGTCTTCTTCTGCCATGGGCCAGTCTGGCTCATGGGTGACACTGTCCAGGAATGTGTCATCCATCCGGCGGCCTGAGACGCGCTCCAGCGCATCGAAAATCGGACGCGCCTTCTTGTCTTTCAGGAGGGGAATGCGGCTCGCCAGTTCGGCGGCGCGGGCATAGCGCAGCTGGGCTGTTTCCATGTCGCCGCGTGCTTCGGCACAGGCGCCGAGATTATGCAGCACAGCCGGGGCGTCCGGCCATTCGCGGCCGAGCTCATCCCATTGCGCACAGGCGCCGAGCATCTCACCGCGCTTGGTGGCTTGCACGGCGGCCTCAAAGCGCGGATCGTTCTGCTCTTCGGGGATCAGGCCTTCGGTCATGATCTCGGCACGGATGGTTGCATCATAGGGCGCGATGTCAGTGCGGAATCGGCGGACGGCTTCCACGGTGGCATCCACGATCATGCCATAAGGGGCATCGCGCGGATCGTAGCTTGAGCGGACAGGATCCTGCCAGGTGCCAAGCTCCCGGCCGTCATCCTCATACTCGCGGATATCGACACAGGATTCCTGATTGGCACCGCCGCCCTGGTTGTGAGCGAAGACCACGCGGCCAGTGTCAGCATCGATCAGCCGGGCCGTGACGATCACTTCGACGGTTTCCTCGGTACATTCCGTTTCGACGATGGCGCGGTGTTCGCAATCGAACAGGCCGTCATATTCGACGCATTTGCGTTTGCGCTCGAAACGCGTTTCGCCTTCCCAATTGTCGATGTCGACTTCGCCTTCATAGACGCCTTGCGGCCGGCCGGACCCGTCAACGCCGAACCAGTAGGCGCCGTCCAGCACGACATCCCCCAGCATGCGGGCGAATTCTTCCTCGGCGACGTTGCCGGCCGGCCCGCTGAACTGTCCGACCTGCACATCGCGGTAGGTCGCAGCTTCCGGAAAGGTCGGCACCATCCGGGCGCGGTAGTCGTATCCGGGCGTTGTGCAGGCCGCCATCAGGGGCAGGGCCAGCAGCAGGCAGGCAGAGAAGTGACGGCGCATGCGATTCGATCCTCAAAAGAACGGGCCTTGAAATAACAGGGCAATTCCTGCCGCTTTGGACTAAACCTCAGATTAACATCGCGGCAGGGGAGAGAAAAATCCGTTCCGGGGCGAATTCGGGCTGGCGGCGGTGTGGGGGTGGTCCAATATCAGGAAGCCCGACACAGGAGACCTTCATGACCCGTCATCTTGCAGAGCTCAATATCGGCCGGCTGCTGGCCCCCACGGACGACCCGCGTGTGACGGAGTTCATGAATGCGCTGGACCTGATCAACGGCATGGGCAAGCGCATGCCGGGCTTTGTCTGGATGATGGAAGGATCAGGAGAGCCGGGCACCGGGAACACCGAGGCAAAGATCGGCGGCGACCCGCAGTTTGTTTCCAACCTGACGGTGTGGGAATCGGTCGAGACGCTGGAGAATTTCGTCTGGAACACGGTGCATCGTCAGTTCTACGAGCGCCGCGAGGAATGGTTTGAAGTCCTGGGCAGCATGCACTTTGTCATGTGGTGGATCGAGCCGGGCCACGAGCCGACGCTGGACGAAGCGCTGGAACGGCTGGATCTGCTGAACCGGATCGGGGATTCAGAGGACGCGTTTGGCTGGTCCTACCTTAAGGAGGCACGCCTGTGGCGCTCCCGAGGCTGCCGGACGGATGCGGCCTGAGCCCGAAAGCGTACACTGTTAACATCCGCTCATGCGACCCTTTACTTCTGCCACCCACAGCGCTGCTTGACGGGGGCGTCATCCGCCTCCAACTGTCCTGCAGTCCTGCTGAGGAGGCTGAAGCCCAATGACAAGTCCGCTGTTCACCCCGTTCAAGCTGAAAAACATGGAACTGCCCAACCGGGTGGTTATGGCACCGATGACCCGGTCGAAATCACCGGGCGGCGTGCCGGGGGAGAATGTCGCGGACTATTACGCCCGCCGGGCCGCGTCTGATGTCGGCCTGATCGTCACCGAAGGCACCACAGTACGCCGGGGCGGGGCCTCCAACGATCCGAACGTGCCGAACCTCTACAAGGCCGACGCGCTGGCCGGCTGGAAGAACGTCGTCGAAAAAGTGCACGCCAATCACGGCAAGATCGCACCGCAGATCTGGCACCAGGGCATGATGCGCAAGCCCGGGTCGGGCCCGGAGCCGGACGCACCGACCGATGGCCCGTCAGGCGTTACCCACACCGGCAAGCAGGTCCTGCAGGAGCCGACGACGGCGGAAGTCGATGACATGGTCATGGCCTTTGCCGAGGCCGCTGCAGATGCGCAAAGGGTCGGATTCGACTGTATCGAGCTGCACGGCGCGCATGGCTACCTGATCGACGAATTCTTCTGGGAGGTGATGAACAAGCGGTCCGACCGTTATGGCGGCTCGCTGGCGGAACGGGCGACCTTTGCCGCCGACATCATCCGCGAAGTGCGCAAGAAGGTCGGCCCGGACATGGCCATCATCCTGCGCTATTCCCAGTGGAAGCAGCAGGAGTACACCGCCCGCCTCGCGACCACGCCGCAGGCGCTGGAAGAGTTCCTGAAAGTCTTCGTCGATGCCGGCGTCGACTGCCTGCACGTTTCCCAGCGCCGCTACTGGGAGCCGGAATTCCCGGAAATTGACGGCGAGAACGGCCTGAACGGCGCTGGCTGGGCGAAGAAGCTGACCGGCCTGCCGGTCATCACCGTCGGTTCTGTGG
This sequence comes from Hyphomonas sp. GM-8P, assembly GCF_003263315.1. Lineage (NCBI taxonomy): Bacteria > Pseudomonadati > Pseudomonadota > Alphaproteobacteria > Hyphomonadales > Hyphomonadaceae > Hyphomonas > Hyphomonas sp. GM-8P. The sequence continues at coordinate 39,098 of NZ_AWFE01000001.1, read as the reverse complement.
GCCTGTCGGGTGACTTCATCGGTGCGTTCCAGGGCCAGGGTTCCGGCCAGCGCTCGCTGGAGGACCTTGAAGAGCGCCTGTCTCGCGGCGAGTTCGACCTCGTCGCCGTTGGCCGGGCGCTGCTGCAGGACCCGCACTGGGCGACCAAGGTGAAAGAAGGCCGCATCAGCGAGATCAGCGACTACGACGCGGCTGCCCTGGCGACTCTCTACTAAAGAGAGAAAGCCGCCTTGCCATGAGCGGGAAATTGTGGCTTCCTGACGTTGCAGCGTTCGGACGCTCCGGCCTTCTGTCGGCCACTACTTCCGGGCGTGGCGAAGAAGGCTGGGTGGGGCATTCTGTGCTTGGAGAATGAACCCGGCTGGTTGTGCCACGTTTGTTGGAGTGATGCCTGACTGAGGGGCCGGAGCGCCTGAAGTCTCCCTCGGGATGCGCATCACACCAGCGTCCCCGTTCTGGCTCCGCCACCGGCGTTTTCTCACTCTCGCGCGCCGTGGCGGGGCTTTTTTTATGCGCAGCCTAGTCGGCGGAGGTTTCCCCCCTCCCAATAATCGACTTCGCTTTCCTGGCGTCCGACATAGCGGAACATCCGCTCGCGCTTGCCGGGCAGGCGCGTCGTCGCGAGGAATTTGCCGCTGTCCGGGTACTCGCAGATTTCCGTATCGGCCTTGCTCGAGATGGCGACATATTTCAGCGGCACACTGCCGGTGTTCGTCAGCTTGTGGGCATGGCCCGGGCCGCCGCGCGGGGCTCCGAGCACATCGCCTGCCTGCACGGCATAGCTGTCCGGCCCAAAGCGATAGATGCCTTCGCCTTCCAGAATGACGAACATCTCGTCCTCTGCGTGATGGTTATGGAAAGGACAGGCGGACTTGCCGGGTGGCACGATGCAGAGCGCCGCGCCAATCTGCGTGAGACCCACGCGGTCTGAAATATCGGCATCAAGCGAGCGATAATGCTCACCCTGTTCGAAAGGTTCAAGCGGCAGCTCGTCCAGCCGTGCGACGGGATTCAGTTTCTTTATCATCACGTTGCTATGCCTCCATGCAGGGCTGCAGATCAATACATTCGCGGGTCAGACCGGACTCGATTTCCTGAGGGAGCATGTGATCTGCCTCAAGCCCTGCCCAACCGGCCAATCCCTGCTATATGTTCCTGATGAGTTCCAATCCGAATCGTCCCTCGATCAGCCAGATGGCTGCGCCGCGCCCGCCTGTCCCGCAGGGGGATGCGTCGTACCTGAATGGCCTCAATCCCGAACAGCGCGAAGCGGTGATGACCACGGAAGGCCCGCTGCTGGTGCTGGCAGGGGCGGGCACGGGCAAGACCCGCGTGCTGACCGCGCGGCTTGCGCACATCATCGCCTCCCGGCTTGCCTGGCCGTCGCAGACGCTGACCGTGACCTTCACGAACAAGGCCGCGCGGGAAATGCGCGAGCGGGCCCTGCGCCTGATCGGCGATGCAGGGGAGGGACTGCGCTGGCTCGGCACATTCCACTCGATCAGCGCGCAGATCCTGCGCCAGCATGCCGAACTCGTCGGGCTGAAATCCAGCTTCACCATTCTCGACACAGATGACCAGGTGCGGCTGTGCAAACAGATCATCGTGGCTGAGGATATCGATCCGAAGCGCTGGACACCGCGCTTCCTGGCCGGCCTGATCGATGGCTGGAAGAACCGGGCCCTGACGCCGGAGCGTGTGCCTGCCGACGAGGCGTTCCAGTTCGCGGACGGCAAGGGTATCAAATGCTACGAGATCTATCAGGCGCGCCTGAAAGTTCTGAACGCCTGCGATTTCGGTGACCTGCTGATCCACAACATCACGATCTTCCAGCAGAACCCGGACCTCTTGAAGGATTTCCAGTCGAAGTTCCGCTACATCCTCGTGGACGAGTACCAGGACACGAACGTCGCCCAATATCTCTGGCTGCGCCTGCTGGCACAGGGCTCGCAGAATATCTGCTGCGTGGGCGATGACGACCAGTCCATCTATGGCTGGCGCGGGGCGGAGGTGGACAACATCCTGCGCTTCGAGAAGGATTTCCCGGGCGCGAAAGTGATCCGGCTGGAGCGGAACTACCGGTCCACCAAACACATCCTCGCTGCAGCTTCATCCGTGATTGCGCACAATCGCGGCCGCCTCGGCAAGACGCTCTATGTCGGTGACGACAACGCGATCGAGAACATTGATGCCGACAAGGTGAAAGTGCGTGGCCTGTGGGACGGCGAGGCCGAGAGCCGTCTGATCGCGGACGATATCGAAAGCTGGGTGCGCGGCGGCGGCAAGCATGACGATTGCGCCGTGCTGGTGCGGGCCTCCTGGCAGATGCGGGCGTTCGAGGAACGCTTCATCCTGCTCGGCATTCCTTACCGTGTAATCGGCGGCCCGCGCTTCTTCGAGCGTGCAGAGATCCGCGATGCGATGGCCTATCTGCGCCTGATCCGTTCGCCGGATGACGACCTTGCTTTCGAGCGCGTGGTGAACCAGCCGAAGCGCGGGATCGGCAACACGACTCTGGCGAAACTGCAGGCCTATGCGCGGGCGGATGGGCGCAGCCTGTTCGTGCTGACGCCGATGGTGCTGCAGACTGACGAGGTGAAAGGCGCGGCCAGGCGTGGCCTCACCCAGTTCATTGACCAGATCAATATGTGGCGGGACCGTCTCAATAATGGCATGCCGCACACAGAGCTGGCTGAGGTCATCCTCGAAGAGTCCGGCTACACAGACATGCTGCAGAAAGACCGCAGTCCGCAGGCGCAGACGCGGCTGGACAACCTCAAGGAACTGGTCCGCGCCATGGGCGAATTCGATACGCTCGCAGGCTTCCTCGAACATGTGGAACTGGTCATGGATGCTTCCACTGGCGGGGCCGACGAGGATCAGGTCCAGATCCTGACGCTGCACGCGGCCAAGGGCCTTGAATGGCCGGTCGTCTTCCTGCCGGGCTGGGAGGAGGAAGTGTTCCCCTCGCGCCGCAGCCTGGACGAGAGCGGGTTGAAGGGCCTCGAGGAGGAGCGCCGGCTGGCCTATGTGGGCATCACCCGTGCGCGCGAGCGCGCCTATATTTCCTTTGTCGCCAACCGGCAGATCTATGGCCGCTGGCAAAGCGTGATGCCGTCGCGCTTTGTCGATGAGCTGCCGCATGAGAATGTCGAAGTGATCTCTGAAACCGGCTATTCCGGCATGCCGGGTGGGGAGGATGCCTTCAGCGGTTCCATCGAAGACCTCGGCGAGCGCAGCGACTATTCCAGCCCCGGCTGGAAGCGCCTGAAGGAGAACGCGGGCAAATATCCGAGCACAGGGGCCCCGCGCGATGCCTCGAACCTCACCGCCACCAGCGGCGGACCGGAAGCCTTCCGGAAAGGCCAGCGCGTCTTCCACGACAAGTTCGGCTATGGCCGCGTTGCCTTCAGCGAGGGCAACAAGCTGACCGTCGATTTCGAAAAGTCCGGCCGAAAGAAAGTCATCGCGACCTTCGTCTCGCAAGCCTGATTTCCAGCGCCTGAGTTCAGGAGGGCAGCGCCGGGCGGCCTGTCAGGGGAGGACCAGGCGGGGCGTCAGGGAGGGAACGCGTGGCGTGCCCGGCGCTGCAGGTCCTGTTTGGCATGGCCGGGCCGAACGCATGCCGAATGCCGCGTTCATGTTCCGCTCAGCTTGTGAGGCTGTTTACTCCGCTGCCGGCAGGGCGCTGTCCGGCTTTTCGTCGGACTTGTCATTGGCCGGTTCGCCATTTTGCAGGAGCCGCACTTCGTCTGCCGGGCGTTGGCCGCGAACGCGGGCCGCGATCCGGCGGATCATGTTGCCCGTCCGGTGCGGCACGAGCAGCCAGACCGGCGTGACCAGCAGGATCATGATGGTCGAGAAGGCGAGACCGAACACGACCGCCGTGGCCAGCTGAACCCACCATTCGGCCTCAGAGCCGCCGAAATTGATGGCGCCCTCGCCGAAGTTCACGCTCATCTCGAACACCATCGGGAGCAGGCCGCAGATCGTCGTGCCGGTCGTCAGAAGGATGGGACGGATCCGCTGGGCGGCCGTCGCAATGGCGGCTTCCTCCGGGCTGCGGCCATCCTTGCGGAGGCGATTGTAGGTGTCGATCAGAACGATGTTGTTGTTCACCACGATGCCCGCCAGCGCAACGATCCCGGTACCGATCATCAGGATCGACATATAAGGCAGCACCAGCTGGATACCGACCAGCACGCCCGAGGTCGAGATGATCACGGCGGACAGGGTCAGCACGACCTGCCAGAAATTGTTGAACTCCCAGAGAAGGATCACGGCCATCATGAACAGGGCAGCCATGGCGGCCCCGCCGAAGAAGGCATTGGCTTCCTTGGTGTCCTCGTCAGCGCCTTCAAAGCGCACTTCGACGTCGGAACTGAAGCCCGCCTGGTCGATCCAGTCACGCACTTCCTGCACGATCGCGGCACCGGCGCCCTGTTCCCTTGCATTGCCGCGGACATAGTAGACGCGCTTGCCGTCAAGCCGCTCGATCTGGCTGACGCGCGGCGCAGGCACGCGCTCGACGAAGAGGTTCAGCGGCACATTGCCGTTGGCCGTGGCGACACGGAGTGTGTCGATGGCAGACGCGCTGCGGCTGTCTTTCGGGAAGCGCACGCGGATATCGACTTCATCATCGGCATCGTCCGGCCGGTAGCGGCCAACGAGAATGCCGTTCGTGACGAGCTGCACCGCTGCACCGATCTGGGCGACGTCGAGGCCGTACTTGCCGGCTTCGGCCCGGTCCACTTCGAGACGGTATTCAATGCCGGGCAGGGGACGCGTATCGTCAAGCTCGCGCAAATCACCGCGGTTTTCGGCATAGGTGCGCAGCCGGGCCGTTGCTTCGTCGAGGGCGGCCTGATTGTCCGACAGGAGCGCAATTTGCAGATCCTTGCCCGCGGGCGGGCCCTGTTCGCGAGCCTGGATCTGGAAGCGAAGGCCTGGCACCTGCTGGAGGCGTTCACGCACGGCTTCAAGAGTCTTGCGTCCGTCATGGGAACCGTCAGCCGTTGCAAGGTCCAGCAACAGGCGACCGATCGTGTCGAGCGGCTGGTCATTGGCACCGTCGAAGCTGACACCGCCGCTGCCGCCGGAAGAGCCTGAGCGGGACGAGATGGACTCGATGCCATCAATGTCCGCGACTGCGAGTTCGGCGCGCCGGACGAGTTCCTTCTCTTCCTCGGCCGAAAGCGCGCCCTGCGCCTGGACGAAGACGAAGGCCTGTTCAGGTTCGATATCGAGGAAGAATTCGGAGCGGTGCGGTGTGGAGCCGAACCACATGAAAATGAAGATCACAGAGCCGATGGCGACGCCGGTCACCATCCACGGACGGGCGATCAGGGATTTGACGATACGCACGTACGAGCCGACCCAGCCTGTGGCCTTTGCCGGGTCTGCATCTGCGGCGAGGGCCGCGAGGTCTGCGTCCGTGCCTTCCGGACGCGCGCCCATGACAGAACCCAGAACCGGCAGGAAGATAAGCGCCATCACCAGAGACGCCGTCAGGACACAGATCAGCGTCAGCGGCAGATAGGCCATGAACTTGCCGGGCATGGAGTTCCAGAACAGGAACGGCACAAAGGCAGCAAGCGTCGTCAGCGTGGACGAGACGACGGGCCAGAACATGCGCTTGCCGGCCATGGCATAGGCGTCCTTGCGGTCCAGTCCTTCGGCCATTTTCCGGTCGGCATATTCGGTCACGACGATGGCGCCGTCGACGAGGATACCCACGGCGATCACCATGCCGAACATGACCATCATGTTGATCGTGAACCCGAACGTGCCGAGCAGCAGGAAAGCCATCACGAAAGAGGCCGGGATCGAGATGCCGACCAGCAGGGCAGAGCGCCAGCCAAGCGCGGCGACGACGATAATCATCACGAGCAGCACGGCGGTAACGATGGAGCTTTGCAGCTGGCCGAGCTGGTTGCCGATCTCTTCGGACGTGTCAGAGGTGACCGTTGCCCGGACCGTTGCAGGCCAGTTGGCCTGTTCCTCGGCAATCGTCTGGCGGACAAAATTGGCCGTATCCAGAACGTTCGCGCCAGAGCGTTTCACCACTTCAATCAGCATGGCCGGCTTGCCGTTGAAGGTCGCAAAGCCCGTCGCGTCCTTGTAGGTGCGGCGGATTTCGGCAACGTCCTGCAGTCTGACGACCGCATTTTCCGTGCGCTTGATGGGCAGGTTCAACGCGTCCTGGGCCGTTCGGATCAGGCCCGGCACCTTGACCGCAAAGCTGCCGTCACCGGTGTCGATCTCGCCCGCCGGAACCAGCTGGTTGTTCGACGAAACAATGTTGTAAATCTCCTGATAGGAGATGTTGTAGGTTTCCAGCATGGCCGGATCGATGACGATCTCCAGCACATCCTCGCGCTGGCCCTGAATGCGGGCTTCGAGGATACCGGCATTGCGCTCCAGCTTGTCCTGCAGCTTCTCGGCGATGTCATTGAGACCGCGCACTGGCGCTTCGCCATAGAGGTTCACCACCATGACCGGGAATTGCGAGGCGTTGAATTCCTGGATCACCGGCTCGCGCGCGTCCTGCGGGAAGAAGCGCTTGGCGAGGTCCACCTTGTCTTTCACGTCCAGCACGGCCTGATCGACATCGACGTCGATTTCGAACTCCAGCAGCAGCGTGCCTGCGCCTTCAGAGCCATACCCATTGAAGGTTTTCAGGCCTTCGATGGACTGGATTTCCTGTTCGATCGGTCGCACCAGAAGGCGTTCGGCGTCTTCCGGTGTCACACCTGCCAGCGGTACGGTGATCACGACAAACGGGATCGGAATGTCCGGGTCGGCTTCCTTGGGAAGCTTGGCATAAGTGACGGCACCCGCGATGACTGCGCAGATCAGGATGGCGAGCACCATACGTGCCCGCCCGATGGCGCCGTCGACGATACTCGTCATGGCTGGGCTCCGCTGGCGGGCACCGGTTCGACCTGGGCGCCTTCAGACAGATAGTCCTGGCCCAGCGAGATGACATTTGCCTGATCCGGCAGGCCCGTAACCCAGGCGCCATTCGGTGTTTCGTCGATCACAGCGACAGGCGCGAAGCGGACTGTGTCTGTGTCGTCGACATAGCGCACGCCCAATTGTCCGGCATCTGACAGGGTGAGCAGGCCGGCGGATATCTTCGTTGCCTGAACATCCCCAACCGGAATGATCAGCTGCGACGTCACCCCGGCCGCGACAATGGCATCACCGGTCTCCAGCTTGGCTTCAACCAGGAAAGTCCGCGTCGTACCGGAAGCCGTCCGCGCGACGTAGCGCAGCGTGGCCGGGAAACGGCGGCCATCGGCCAGCAGCGTTTCACCGCTCATGCCGACTTTCAGCTTGCCTGCCTCTGCTTCGGAGACCTGAACCGAAACGATCACCGGATCCATGTCGACCAGCACGCCGCAGGCCTGACCGGGCGACAGGAAATCACCTGCCTCCGCGAGACGTGTTTCGTAAATTCCGTCGAACGGCGCGCGGATCTGCGTCTTGCCGAGTTCGACTTTTGCGGCGTTGAGAGCGGCTTCGGCTGCATCGAGCTGCGCTTTGGCGGCGGTTGCCTGGTTGGCCGGGCCGAGGCCTTTTTCGGCGAGGCTGGCGGCTGCTTCATAGCTGACTGCAGCAGAAGCGCGCTGGGCCTTGGCTTCTTCCACGCGGGCCGCCCGGGCTTCCACGTCGAGGCCGCAGAGAAGGGTTCCGGCTTTCACGAAGCTGCCTTCGCGGGCCGGCGTCGAGATGACCGTACCCGTGGTTCCGGCTTTCACGGTGACGCTCTTGTCCGGCTCTGTGCGGCCTTTGGCATTGATCCGCATCATGTGCGGTTCGGCGCTCAGCGCTTCAATCACGGCAGACGGCACATCATCGGTGCGCGCGGCCACGGGCTCTTCCTTGTGAGAAGAAATACTTCCGCGCATCACGCTGCGCAGCCCGAAATAGGCCACGATAACTACGAGGATCGTTGCGGCGATGATAGTCGAACGGTTCACGTCTGGATGTCCTTCCCGCGGACGAATAGCAAATATAGGGCGGCAGGTCGCATGAAGAACCGCCGCACGCAAATTTCCTTAACACCCCCCATCTTGCCATACGGCAAACAGACGGGATCAGTTTACCAACAAGCGGCAAGCGTTGGTTAATCTCTAACGTAGGGAATTTGGAAATCCGTCGCGGATTAAATCCAGCGTTGCCAACGCAATAGGGCCAGCGTGCCAACGACCGATACAGCCAGCGCCACGACCAGCGTGATAAAGGCTGCCGGGCTGCCGGCACCGGGAATCCCGCCCAGATTGACGCCAAAAAGTCCGGTCACAAAACTGATCGGCAGGAAAACGGCCGACAGGATCGCCAACACAAACAGGCGTTGATTGGTTTCTTCCGTACTGTTTTGGATCGCTTCCTCATACAGGACGGTGGATCGTTCCCGGATGTTTTCAACCAGTTCTGTGAGCCGCGTGATCCGGTCCGCGGATTCGCGCAGGAAGAGCAGGTCCTGTTCGCTGAACAGGCCGGACTGTGCGCCATCTCGCACCAGCGTACTCAACGCTTCGCGTTGCGGCATGATGTGGCGGCGCACCTGCAGGACCCGCCGCCGGAAATCCGGCAATACGGACCGGTCGATATGTGTTTTCGGGTCCAGCAGTTCATCTTCATACCGGTCGGCTTCGTCGTCGAAATCGTCCAGCACGGTTTCCATACGGTCGGTCAGCCGGTCGGCAATGCCAGCGACCAGTGCGCCAGTGGAAGTGTCGATCTCTCCTGCCTCGACCAGCTTGCGGACGTCCGAGGCCGAGCGCACCGGCCGGGCACGCAGGGTGATCAAAACGTCCTCAGTGGCCCACATACGCAGGGTGACGAGGTCTTCGACATCTGCCCCTTCATTGAGGTTCGGGCCGCGCAGATTGATCAAGTAGCCGCGTCCGTGGCGCGCGGCACGCGGACGCGTCTCTTCCTGCAGCAGCGCCTGCACGGTCACGCGGTCCAGGCCACTCTTGCGGTAGAGCCAGCCCTGTGCCTGGGCGGAGTGCCGGTTGAGGTGAAGCCAGACACGCTTGAACTTCGCGTGCTCGCCTTCCAGAACCTCATCCCAGGTCAGGGGCGTGTGGTGCCCGGCCTCGTCGAAACCGAAGCCGAAGAGAAGCGGTTCGTTGTTTCCGGGCTCCATCACTATCTCCGGTTAGAAAGCGGAAACCGGAGGAATTTTGCCGGCCCAAGGCCGTGCCTGTTCCAGTTCCAGTGCCAGTTCAAAGAGCAACTGGTCGTCACCGCGCTTGCCTGAGAACATCGCGCCAACGGGCAGGCCGCCATCGGTCCAGGCCAGAGGTACGCTCATGGAGGCAGCCCCCGACACGTTCATCGGCGCCGTGAACGCCGCGAAGGTGATGATACGGTCATACAGGATTTCATAATCGACCGTTGGAGCCTGTTCGCCGAGTTTGACGGCCGGGCTGCCGGTCGTCGGCGTGAGCAATACGTCGATGTCGGAGAAGCCGGTGTCGTACACGGACTCGAAATTCTTCAGCCATGCGACGGTCGCGTCCATTTCGTCCTGGCGCGACAGGAACATGTTGGTCAGGCCGAGTGTCCAGGGTTCGACAATGTCCGGGCCGACCGGCTTGCCGGAGAAGTCACTCGCCTGCTGGGCGAATTCGGCGGCGCCGGCGGCCCAATAGAGCAGGAAGCGGTCGATGAATTCCTCGCCGGAGAAGGGCGCCTTCCAGGCGACGACTTCGTGGCCGAGGTCGGTGCAGAGTTTGGCAACGTCTTCCAGGGCGGCTTTTGTTTCCGGGGCGACCGGTGTGCCGGCATAGGCGTCGGTCGTGAATCCGATTTTCAGGCGGCGGCCGACGGGCTTCAGGTCTGCAGCGAGCGGCGCATATGTGCCGTCATTCACCTGCGTGTCGCGGAACAGGCTGATGGAGTCGCGAACAGAAATGGTGACCGCATGCTGGACAGAAATGTCGACCGGCGGGGCTTCCGGCCCATGGGCGGGCAGCTGGCCGCGGGACGGCTTGAGGCCGAACACACCGCAGGTGCTGGCCGGGATACGGATCGAGCCGCCGCCATCGCTGGCATGGGCAAACGGCACGACGCGCGCGGCAACAAGCGCCGCTGCGCCACCGGAAGACCCACCGACAATGCGCGTCGTATCCCACGGATTGCAGGTCTCTCCGGTCACCAGCGCCTCGCTGGACGCCATCAGGCCCATTTCCGGAGAGGTGGATTTGCCGAGCACGACAACGCCTTCAGCGCGCCACTTTGCGGGCAGCGGATCGTCCGTGCCGGGGTTGTAGCCTTTGAACGCCCGGCTGCCATACCAGGTTTCGGCGCCATTCCAGTTGTGCAGGTCCTTGATAAAGGTCGGCACGCCCTGGAACGGACCGGCCGGTGTGTGGCCCGCTTCAGCGCGGGCCCTATCGAAGATTTCGGTCACAACGGCATTGAGCTTGTCATTGACAGCATTGGTGCGGGCGATGGCGGCGTTGACTTCAGCCAGCGAGGTCGTTTCGCCGCTGGCAATGCGCGCGGCCATTTCCGTGCCGTCGATCCAGCCGGCCGGTACGGACGAGGTGGGGGCGACAGGCGCGGCGGCCGGTGTTGCTGCGGTGCCGACCGCAGCTTCCGGTGCCGTCTGGGTTCCAGTCTGGCCGCAGGCGGCCAGTGCGCTCATCGCGGCTCCGCCAAGCAAGACGCCCCGTCTCGTGATCCGTGCCATGTGTTTCGCTCCGATTCTGTTTTTTGCTTTGTGGGCCGGCAAGGTGTAACGGAGCGCCCCGCAGTGCAAGAGGAGAGAGGGATGACGACAGGATCACCCGCAGCCGAAGTTGACATCACCGAAGCTTTGGTTCGCAAGCTGCTGCAGGCGCAACACGCGGACCTTGCTGACCTGCCGCTCGAATTCGCGGGGGAAGGGTGGGATAATGTGATGGTGCGCCTGGGGGAAGACCTCGCTCTTCGCCTGCCACGCCGCGGTGTCGCCGACCAGCTCTTGCGCAATGAACAGCGCTGGCTGCCAGAGATTGCACCGGATCTTCCGCTGCCTGTTCCGGTTCCGCTTCGAACGGGCCAGCCGCAGGATGAATACCCTTATGCGTGGAGTGTGCTGCGCTGGATCGAGGGGGAGACGGCAGACCTGGCGCCGCCGGATGCATCAGAAGCGCCCATCCTCGCGCACTTTCTGAAAGCCCTGCACCAGCTTGCTCCCGACGAGGCACCGGATAGTGATGTGCGCGGTTGCCCGCTTAGCAACAAGCGGGAGGATACCGAGCGTCGCATGGCGGTGCTCGCAACAGAAACGGACACGATCACGCCAGCAATCCGTCGGGCATGGGACGCGGGGCTGGCGGCGCCGACAGACCTGCCGCGTCTCTGGGTGGCGGGCGACGTGCATGCGCGGAACGTCCTTGTACAGAACGGGAAATTCGCCGCTTTCATCGATTGGGGAGATCTCTGTGCCGGTGATCCGGCGAGCGACCTCGCCTCGGTCTGGGGCTTGTTTGAATCTGCAGATGCCCGGCGCACGGCCATCGACACCTATGGCATGAGCGATGCGACACTGGCCCGGGCGCGCGGCTGGGCTGTCTTCTATGGGGTCATCCTGCTGGAGACGGGCCGGCACGACCATCCCCGCCATGCGAAGATGGGCGCCGACACGCTCCGCAGATTGAGCGCGGACCTTACTTGATCACGCCGCAGGCAACGCGGGCACCAGCTCCACCGATCGGCTGGGTCATGTGGTCGTCTTCGCCTTCATGGATGATGATGGCTGAGCCGTCATCGGCAACAAGGGCACCCAGCGTGTCGAGCGTGGTGAAGGCTTCATAGCCGGCCGAGCCGTCGGCGGCCGCCCAGATGTTCGGCAGGTCGCCATTCTCCGGCCCTTTCGGGTTCAGCAGGCCATGTCCGCCTTCCATCTTGCCGACATGGCCGCCGGACATCTTGTACATGCCGACATCCGAGCAATTGCCAGTGGCATGGAGGTGGATGCCGTGCCAGCCGGGGGCGAGGCTGCCGGGGGCGAGTTCGAGGCGGATCATCAGTCCGTTCGGTCCGTCGAGCAGGTTCGCAGACCCGATGCTCTGGCCTTCCAGGCCAATCATGTCGGCCGTTCCACGGGCCATGGTCGGGAAGACGCCGTCGGCCGGGCCCGGCATGTCGGGCATCATGCCCTCATGGTCCATCATGCCCTCGTGGTTCATCATTTCCATCGGCATGGCGGGTGCGGCGTCTTCGGTGGCTGCGGGAGGAGTCTCGCTACCGGCTTCCTGCGGCGTTGCCTGGGCGACGCTCGCGCAGGCACCGAGGGCGATGGCGGATCCGAGAAGGGCAATGCGGCTGATCATGGGGAGTCTCCTGTTTACGGGTCTTTGCTATAGCATGCTTCCAACGTGTGTCGGGAAGACCTGTTCCATGAAAGATCGTGCAGATCGCCTGCTGGTAACACTTGGCCTGTTCGAAAGCCGCGCCAGTGCCCGCGCAGCCATCGAAGCAGGCCTCGTGCGCGTGGATGGTGTGCAGGTCACAAAGCCTGCGCAGGACATTTCAGCCAACTCCGTGATCGAGGCGGACCCGGCCCACCCTTATGTCTCGCGTGGCGGGCTGAAGCTGGCGCGCGGGCTGGAGGCCTTCGGCATCGCCCCGGCTGGGCGCGTGTGCCTCGACATCGGCGCCTCGACCGGTGGATTTACAGAGGTGCTTCTTATGAACGGTGCAAGCCATGTTATCGCCGTCGATGTCGGGCGCGGCCAATTGCACCCGCGTATCGCCGGGCACGCACGTGTCACCAATTACGAGGCGACCGATGCGCGCAGCCTGACACCGGAGATGCTGCCGGAGCCGCCGTCGCTGCTCGTCTGCGATGCGAGCTTCATCTCGCTCGAAAAGCTGCTGGAGGTGCCGCTGTCGCTCGCCGCGCCGGGGGCGGATTTCGTCGGCCTGTTCAAGCCGCAATTCCAGGTCGGCCGGGATCATGTCGGCAAGGGCGGCATCGTCACGGACATTGCGGCCGCCGATGCTGCGGCAGAGCGGTTCGAGGCCTGGATGAAAGAAAAAGGCTGGCCCATCCATGCCTGGACAGCCAGCCCGATTTCTGGCGGCGACGGCAATGCCGAGCGCCTGTTTCATGCGGTGAAGACTCAGTAGCCGCCGTAGAGCTCGTCCTCGTCGATGATTTCCCATTCGCCATTATAGCCTTCACGGCAGGCTGTGGCCGGATCGCGGATCACCTGGCCGTCCGGCAGCTCAACTTCACGCCAGACGGTGCGGCATTCCTCAGGTTGAGGGGCAGGGGCCGGCGCTGACGCGCGCGGCGCAGGTGTTTCCGGATAGCTCGGATAAGAGGAGGGGTAGCTGGCCGGTGCGGGCGCTGTTGCGCGCGGATGCGTACGCAGGTCCTGCGGCCTGCCATAGAGGCCTTCCGTCGTTTGCGGGATCGAGCTGCCGGAATATTCCGATGCGATGTAGGGATAGGCGCCATAGTCAGCGCGGTAGCTGCCGCCATAAGGCGTGGCGACCTGGCACGGCGTCGAGCTGCTGGACGCCATCGCATTCCCGGCGACGCCGCCGACAATCGCGCCGAGCAGCGCGCCGGCGACGACTTCGCCGTCATTGTTGCCCTTGTCCCAATAGCCGTAGCGGCCGTGACGGCCATAGCGGTTGTAGTGCCAGCGGCTGTCATTGTCGCCGATATTGTTGCCGATGGCCCCGCCGGCTGCTGCGCCGACAATTGCGCCGATCACCGTGCCAGCAGTCTTGTTGTCCTTGTTCTGGCGCTCACAGGCCGAATTGTAGGGCGTGTTGTAGCCATAGGCCTGCGCCGAAGCCGCGAGGGGAGCAGCACTGACGGCCGCCAGGGCGATACCGCCGATCAGAAGAGACTTCACCATCTCATGTTCTCCTTTTCCGGTGGCCGCAGGACCACCAGTCTGAGAGCCACACTGGCAAAGCCAACCTGAACCGGACCTGAAGGCTGGACGCGCGCCAGCAGCGCCCACATATTCAGGTCATGGGACTGTTCAATCGTGCCGCCCTTGCAGCAGGACGCGCCCGTTATGCGGCGGCGCAGGGGATGCGCTCGGCCTGGTATGCGGCGCAGATGCGGGCGGCGAAATCCCGCACGACCGGCTTTTACCGGCCGGATGATCCGGATTTCGCTCCGACACGCGGCAAGCCGGACATGGCCCGGTTGCGCAAGGCCTATTTCGATTTGTTCCTGCAGGACCGGCGGAATGTCGAGGCGGGTCTCTATCCCGCGCCGCGCGATGTCAGCATCGTACAGCTTCCCAATGCGCTGAAATCCGCCCGTGCCTTCCAGGCCGATGTCGAAGCGGTGGAACGCCGCCGGCAGGAACGGAACGGCACGGAAGTGCAGGCGGCGCTGCCGGAAGGCTCGAACCGTTATCCCGAGTACTACCGCCAGAATTTCCACTACCAGTCCGGCGGCTGGTTCAGCGATGACAGCGCAGAGCTTTATGACACGCAGGTCGAGGCGCTGTTCACCGGCACGGCAGACGCGATGCGCCGTGCAGCGCTGGCCGAGATTGCGCGCGAACTGAAAGGCCAGGATCAGCGAGGCGTTTCATTGCTGGATGTCGCCTGCGGCAATGGGCGGTTCCTGAAGACGGTGATGAATGTCTGGCCGCGACTGCAGGCCGCCGGACTTGATCTGTCCCCGAACTATACGGACGCTGCTCGCAAGCGGCTTGCGCCCTGGCAGCAGGTGGAGGTTTTCCACGAAGCCGCAGAAGCCATGCCGCTACCGGATGCCTCGCGCGATATTGTCGTCTCCATTTTTCTGTTCCACGAACTACCGCCGGAAGTGCGTGCGCCGGTGCTGGCGGAGGTATTCCGTGTACTGAAGCCAGGTGGCCTGTTCGTGCTGGCGGACAGTCTTCAGTTCGGAGATTATGACGGGGTCGACAGTGTGCTGGAATATTTCCCGCACGGCTTCCACGAGCCTTATTACAACTCCTACCTCGCCTGGGATGTGACCGATGCGGCCACCGCGCAGGGCTTTGTCAAAGAACGTGAACAGCTGGCTTTCCTGACGAAAGTTACAACCTGGCGGCGGCCTGACTGACGAGGCCTTTCGTTTAAGCCCTGTGATCGATGCGTGACCGGTTTGTGGCAGCCGTGTGGCATAGGTGTTCACAAGGTTTCTGCCACTCACATTTCAGTAAATTACCGAGGTTTCACAAAGTGTTGTGGCGCCGCCACAGGCGGATCACAGCATGCGAAGATGCTGTTTCCGTAAGCTTCTTTTCAGCTGAAACAGGCCTAGTTCATGCCCACGCAATCTTGCGGACACAGGAGTAAAAAAATGAAACTTGCACTTGCTTCAATTGCCGCCCTCGCTGTCGTGGCCCCCGCTTTTGCCGAAGGAAATGTCGAGCTTGGCCTCGGCTATTCGCACTTCGATGCAGACGGTGCTAACCTCGACGCACTCACCGCGCGCGGCACCTATTTCTTCAACCCGCATGTCGGTGTGGAAGGCGAAGCCTCGGTCGGTATTGGTGATGACAATGTCGGCGCAGCCAAAGTCGAACTCGACAATTCGCTGGCAGCCTTCGGTGTCGTCCAGATGCCTGTCGCCGAACGCGTCGACCTGTTCGCCCGGGCCGGTTACGCCAGCAATGACTACAATGTCGATGTCCCGGGCCTCGGCAGTGCATCCGGCAGCGATGATGGCTTCGCTTACGGCGTCGGCGGCAAGGTCTATCTGAACGACCGCTTCGGCGTGCGCGCAGACGTCACCCGCTATGAGGGCGACGACACCGATGCCGACGTGATTGCCATCGGCGGCATCATGAAATTCTAAGCTTCCCACCTCTCCAACGGGAATACGCTGTCCCCGGTGCTGCGGCACCGGGGACTTTTTTGTTTTTTGATCAGTTGCCGGTCTGGCCGCGGTGGCGCAGTTTCTGGTCGGCCAGTACGCAGGCCATCATGGCCTCGGCCACCGGCACGGCGCGGATACCGACGCAAGGGTCGTGGCGGCCTTTGGTGCGCACATCCACATTCTCGCCGTCGCGGGTGACGGACTGGACCTCGTTCAGAATGGAAGATGTGGGCTTGATGGCGATGCGGACGATCAGATCCTGGCCGGTGGAGATGCCGCCAGCGACGCCGCCATTATTGTTCGACAGGAAGAGGGGGCCGTCATTGCCCGCGCGCATCTGGTCGGCGTTCTCTTCGCCGGAGAGGGCGGCGACGCCAAATCCCGCGCCGATCTCGACGCCCTTCACGGCATTGATGCTCATCATGGCGCCGGCCAGTTCGCCGTCGAGCTTGCCATAGATGGGCGCGCCCCAGCCGGCAGGCACGCCGTTGGCCTGCACTTCGACGATAGCGCCGGTGGAGCTGCCCGCCTTGCGCGTCGCGTCCAGGAAGTCTTCCCACTTCGGGACCATGTCCGCATCCGGGCACCAGAAGGGATTGTCCTCGACGATGTCCCAGTTCCAGTTGTCGCGGTTGATCGCATGCGGGCCGATCTGTACGACCGCGCCGCGGATCACGATGCCATCGCCCAGCGCGCGGCGGGCCACAGCGCCAGCGGCGACCCGGGCGGCTGTTTCGCGCGCAGAGGAACGCCCACCGCCGCGATAGTCGCGCACGCCATATTTGGCGTCATAGGGATAGTCGGCATGGCCGGGCCGGTAGCGGTCGCGGATCTCGCCATAATCCTTGGATCGCTGGTCGGTGTTCTCGATCATCAGCGAGATTGGTGTGCCCGTGGTAACCGGGCCACCAAATTCTTCAAGTGTCCGGTCGTCCTCGAAGACGCCGGAGAGGATTTTCACCGCGTCCGGCTCCTGGCGCTGCGTGACGAAGCGCGAGGTGCCGGGGCGGCGTTTGTCCAGGAATTGCTGGATGAAGGCTTCATCCAGCGGCAGGCCGGGCGGGCAGCCATCGACCACACATCCGAGGGCCGGCCCGTGGCTTTCGCCCCAGGTCGTCACACGGAAGAGATGGCCGAACGTGTTGTGAGACATGGCTGCCCTTGATGGCCAGTCAGCGCTTAGCTGAACAGGTGCTCGACGGCGGCGCGTTCTTCACGCAGTTCGGCGTCGGTGGCGTCCATCTTGGCGCGCGAGAAGTCGTTGATCTCGAGGCCCTGCACGATCTCGTACTTGCCGTCCTTGCAGGTGCATGGATAGCCGTAGATCACGCCCGGTGCGATGCCGTAGGAACCGTCCGACGGGATGCCCATGGACACCCATTCGCCTTCCGGCGTGCCGAGCGCCCAGCTGCGCATATGGTCGATGGCGGCCGAGGCGGCCGACGCGGCAGAGGAGGCTCCGCGCGCCTTGATGATGGCCGCACCGCGCTGCTGCACGTCAGGGATGAAGGTGTCCTGGTACCAGGCATCGTCGACCATCGGCTTGGCGGCTGCGCCTTTGACGGTGGCGTGGTGGATGTCCGGATACTGGGTGGCCGAGTGGTTGCCCCAGATCACGATGTTCTTGATGTCGGTGTTGTGCGTGCCGGTCTTCTCGGCCAGCTGGCTCATCGCGCGGTTATGGTCGAGGCGGACCATGGCTGTGAAGCACTTCGGATCGAGGTCCGGTGCGTTCTGCTGGGCGATGAGGGCGTTGGTGTTGGCCGGGTTGCCGACGACGAGCACTTTTACATCGCGCGAGGCGTGGTCGTTGATCGCCTTGCCCTGCGGGCCGAAGATGCCGCCATTTGCGGACAGGAGGTCCTTGCGCTCCATGCCTTGCTTGCGCGGCATGGCGCCGACGAGGAGGCAGAAGTCCGCGTCCTTGAAGGCAACGTTCGGATCGTCGGTAGCGACGATATTGTTCAGCAGCGGGAAGGCGCAGTCTTTCAGCTCCATGATCACGCCTTCAAGCGCGCCGAGGGCCGGGGTGATTTCGAGCAGCTGCAGGTCGACCGGCTGGTCCGGTCCAAGCATGTCGCCGGCGGCGATGCGGAAGAGGAGGGCGTAGCCGATCTGGCCAGCGGCACCAGTGACGGCAACTTTGACAGGCTGTTTCACAGGGAGGGTCCTTCTTGCAGAGCTGAATTCTGTGGCCTCCACATGGCGAATTTGTCGCCGGAGGGCAAGCCGTGCTGCGCGGATGCCGCAGATAACCAGTCTACCTGCCGCCCTTATACGTAGGTGTCACAGTGGGCATTCCGCCCCTGATGGCCTATATCGGCAGCAGATTCAGACCGTAAAAGGCCGCCACAAAGGGACATTCCCGTCATGACCAGTACCACCGACAAGGCCGTTATTCCCCCAAGCCCGAGCGCTTCAGACTATGCCACGGACCCGACGGGCAAGCCGCTGATCCCCAACGTGACGGATCCGTTCGCCCTGTTCAATGACTGGATGGCCGAAGCCCGCGCCAAGGAATTGAACGATTCCAACGCGATGTCGCTGGCCACGGTCGACGCTGATGGCATGCCGGATGTGCGGGTCGTACTGCTGAAGGAAGTGACGCCGGCCGGCTTCGTCTTCTTCACCAATCTTGAAAGCGCCAAGGGCCAGCAGCTGAAGGCGAACCCTGTGGCAGCGCTCGGCTTCCACTGGAAGAGCCTCCGTCGCCAGGTCCGCATTCGCGGCACGGTCGAACGGGTCACCGACGCCGAGGCGGATGAGTACTTTGCTACCCGCGCGGCGCAGAGCCGGATCAGCGCCATCGCATCCGACCAATCGCGCCCGTTGCCGGATCGCTCCGTTTTCGAACAGCGCATTGCTGAGCTGTCCGAAATCTATGGTGACGGGCCGGATATTCCGCGCCCGAAATTCTGGGGCGGCTTCCGCCTGACACCTGTCGAGATCGAGTTCTGGCAGGACCAGGCCTTCCGCTCGCACGACCGGTTACGGTTCGCGCGGAAGGGCGATGCCTGGGAGACCGGTCGGCTTTATCCGTAATTCGCGGATGTCGGCAGTTCAGCGAGAGGCAGAAGTCGTGAATCTTCGACGGCTGCCGTGCGGTGGCCGAGGATTTCCATATAGTCCGGGTCCTGCTCGAAGCCGAAGAAAGTCTCCATGTCCTTCTGGCGTACCAGAAGGGCAAGGTCCCAGCGTTCGTCTTCCGGGCCGATCAGCCAGCTGCCGCCTTCCGCCAGAAAGTCCAGCCGTCCGCCGCTTTTCTGAAGAAAGGGCAGCGTATGCTCGATATAGAGATCATACGCCGCCCGGCCGCTGATCGGACTTTCCGGCGCAAGGTCCGGAAAGTCCGAATAGTCGGCGACTGTCCGCAAGCGGATCAGGTTCAGCATGATGACATTCCCGGTCAGGCCCCGCATCACGAAGCGCCGGCCGAGTTCCTGCGTCGGAGCAAGATAGGCCATCAGACCAGTCCGATCGATGTGCGTTCCACAACGAGGTGCGGCACGCCATCGCTGGTTTTCGAGAACGAAACGCCTGCGGAGGAAACCGTCGCGGTGACCCGTTTGCGGAAGGCCGAGAAGCTTTCGAACTCGACCACATCCACCGGGTCATCGAATTCCAGCGTCACTTCAAACGCCGAGCCACCAGCCATTTCGCGAACCGCAAGAACGCGGCCATCAAACGCCTGCTTCAGGTAGCGCCCAGCCACCTGGTCGCCGACCTGCAACACAACTTCGGGCATGTTCGACAGGCGGGCCGAGGCCGTATTCCAGTCGCGATAGCCGAGTTCTTTCGCGACGCATTCCAGTGCCTCGGAATGAGAGATGGGCGTTCCGGCCGCTGCCAGTTCTGCCCGCAATTCACGCGCACGGGCTTTCGCCTGGTCGCGATTTGAGATCGATAGATAAGACATCGGAATCATCCTTGTCCGGGCAGTCACTTATCAGCGGGGCTCGCCTTGCCGCGGGACTGCCGGCTGGACCGGTGTTCCGTCTTTACGCGTCGCGGCACTTTCGCGCCGGGGGATCTTCACCGTAAGATATTTGTCTCGCGAGCGGCGGGCGTCCCAGAGCCCGGAGCGTCACATAATCCTTTCGGGTCGCAACGTCAATCATTGCCATGTCCGGCGGGTCCGGGCTAGGAATTGGCAGTCGGCATGGCAATTTATGACCGGGTCGTCTTAACTCAGGGGGTATCCATGAAACGTGGCCTGCAGGTCTTTCTCGGCGTCTTTTCCATCATTCCGGTCGTGTTCGCCATTCTCGGCTTCGTGCACGGGGCAGGGCGCCTGTCGCCCGAAGGCGTCACCATCGATCTCGACAATCAGTACCGGTACTTTTCCGGCATGTACCTTGTCGTCGCTTTCCTGCTCTGGTCAATCATCCCGGCCATTGAGAAACATGGCCGCACGCTGTTCCTGATCAGCGCGGCGATCTTCATTGGCGGCCTTGGACGCGTCGTCTCCTACATGACGATGGGCGCGCCCTCTCAGGACCTGATGGTTGGCATGGGCATCGAACTGGTCGTGCCGGTGCTCTTCGTGGTCTGGCAGCGCGCGGTCGCTGCGAAGGCCTAGCGCCCGCAGGCCTCCCGGCCGACATCGTCGGCGGTGATCAGGTCAGCCACGCGATAGGGCTCGTCCGTGGCGAGCAGGACGAGCCCGTCGGCGGCAAGTGCGTCGTATTCGCTGGCATCGCCATCGGCGAGATAGACGTCATCCAGCCGTTCGCCCGGCCGGCCCAGCGTGCCGAAAGCCGGCTCGACGCCAACCTTCATCAGCCTTTCCCAGGCATAGGGTTTCGGCGCGTCGACACCGGTCCAGCCGATCAGGCGGGTGCGGTCGATGCCGCGGCCTTCCAGCTTCGCCACATCCCGGTCGCCATAGGCGGAGGCGGTCATCATCAAGCCCGGGTCAATTGCGGCGACTTCGGCGGCCTGGTCGTCATTATAGGTGATGAAGATCACATTCTCTAAGGCATCTGCGGCTTTCACGGCGGTAGCGATGTTGCGGAAGCTCGTGGTCGGTTTCTTGTCCAGTTCCAGCACGGCGCCGGTCTGTTTTGCCCAGAGCAGCGCGTCGGTGAATTTCGGCGGATTGAAGCCGGTGCGGCGGCCGTCATCGTCTTCCAGCTCCAGTCCGCTCATCGTCTCCCAGTCGGTGTCGGAGACATAGCCGGAGCCGGTCGTGGTGCGGTTCAGCCGGTCGTCATGCATCAGCGTCAGCACGCCATCGCGGGTCTCTGCGATGTCGATCTCGAACACGCGGATGCCCTTGTCGAATCCGTGCTGGAAGGTTTCGATCGCATTCTCGGGGAAGCCTGCGTCTGGCCCGCCGCGATGGGCGGCAATAGCCATCCCCTTATTCTTACGCAGGCAGTCAAAATATTCCGGCAAAGGAAGCGCAGTGGAGGAAATGTTTGCGGTCTCTCCGCCGGCTTGCTGAGGGCCTGTCTGAGCTGCGCCGCAGGCCGTCAGGGCCAGCGACATCACGGAAAATGCAAAAGTTTTCATGGTGCGACCCTCAATTCCTTGCCTCGCGTCATCCGCGCGCATACACACACTTCCGCTAGAGCACAATGACGCCACGTAAGGCGCAAATGGAGGACATGGCATGAAAGGCCTGATGCAGGACTGGCAGCTCACGACGAACAAAATTCTCGAGCATGCCAAACGGGTCAATCCGACCCGTGAGATCGTCACGCGCCGCGTGGAAGGGCACATCGAGCGCATCACTTATGGCGACCTGTTCGACATGTCGAAGCAAGTGTCGACCGCGCTGAAGGATGAAGGCATCGGCCTCGGCGACCGCGTCGCCACGCTTGGCTGGAACTCCGAACGCCACATGGCGTCCTGGTATGGCGCGATGGGCATCGGCGCCGTGCTGCACACGGTGAACCCGCGCCTCCACCCGGAGCAGATCGCCTGGATCATCAATCACGCCGAAGACAAGGTGCTGATCTTCGACAAGACCTTCCTGCCCGTCGTCGAGGCCATCAAGGACACGATCCCGACGGTGAAGTCGTTCGTCATCTATGCCGGCGCCGACACGATGCCGGAAAACACGCTGGGCGCCGTGCCGTTCGACATCTGGATTGACGGCCGCTCCACCAATGTGCGCTGGGGTGACTTCCCGGAAGATACAGCCTGCGGCCTCTGCTACACATCCGGCACGACGGGCGACCCGAAAGGCGTGCTCTACTCGCACCGCTCCAACGTGCTCCACACGATGATCACCATGCAGCGCGATGCCATCGGCATGGGCGCGAACGATGTCGTTCTGCCGGTGGTGCCGATGTTCCACGCCAATGCCTGGGGCCTGACCTTCAGCTGCCCGGCGACGGGCGCGAACATGGTGATGCCCGGCGCGCAGATGGACGGCGCCTCGATCTATGAGCTGCTCGACACCGAAAAAGTGACCATCACCGCTGCCGTGCCGACCGTCTGGCTGATGCTGCTGACGCATCTCCAGCAGAACGACCTGAAACTGCCGCACCTGAAAAAGGTGATCATCGGCGGGTCGGCCGTGCCGGAGAAGATCCTGCGCGCCTTCGAGGAAGACTATGAAGTCGACGTCGTCCACGCCTGGGGCATGACGGAAACCTCGCCGCTCGGCACGCTGGGCACGCTGCCGCCGCACATGGTGGATGCCGACATCGACACCCGCATGAAGCAGAAGCTGAAGCAAGGCCGCCCGCCTTTCGGCGTGGAGCTGAAGATCGAGGACGATGAAGGCAACGAACTCGCCTGGGACGGCCAGACCTCCGGCCGCCTCCTGGTGCGCGGCGCTGCCATTGCGGGCGCCTACTTCAAAGGTGCCGGCGGCAATGTGCTGGACGAAGACGGCTATTTCGATACCGGTGACGTCGCCAATATGGACGAATACGGCACGATGCAGATCACCGACCGCGCCAAGGATGTCATCAAGTCCGGCGGTGAGTGGATCTCCTCCATCGACATCGAGAACATCGCTGTCGGCCATCCGAAAGTTGCCAACGCAGCGGCCATCGGCATCTATCACCCGAAATGGGACGAGCGTCCGCTTCTGATCATCCAACCGGTCGAAGGTGAAAATCCGACCAAGGAGGAAATCTTCGCGGCGCTGGAGGGCAAGATCGCCAAATGGTGGACCCCGGATGATATCGCCTTTGTCGACGACATTCCGCTGGGCGCCACGGGCAAGATCAACAAGCTGGCCCTGCGCAAGACGTTTGAAGACTACAAGCTGCCGACGGCGTAAGCGTCATGGATCTCGGCCTGACAGATAAGGTGGTCTTTGTCGCCGGCGCGAGCCGCGGTATTGGCCTTGGGATTGTCGAGGCCTTGCTGGCCGAAGGCGCAAAGGTCGCCATGGCGGCGCGCGGGGAGGAGGCGCTGGAAGCCCAGCGCGCCCGCCTTGCGGCCCAATATGGTGAGCACAAGGTCTGGGCCCGGGCAGGGGATCTGCGCGACAGCCGCACCATCGACGAGATGGTCGAGGCAATCGAGCATGAGTTCGATCCGCTCTGGGGCTCTGTCGCCAATGTCGGCCTGCATCCGTGCCCGCCCGGCTATGAGGTGGACGACGAGACCTGGACGGCCGGCCTTCAGCAGAACCTCGACAGCGCCTTCCGCCTCGCTCGCTCAAGCCTCCGGAAGATGGAGCCGCGCGGAGAGGGCTCGATCCTGATGATCTCGTCCATTGCGGGCCTTGGTGCGCTCGGTACGCCGGTCACTTATGGCACGTCGAAGGCGGCGATGAACCATCTCGCCAAGGAGCTGGCCCGCGTGGCCGGCCCCTCCGGCGTCCGCGTGAATGCGATTGCGCCGGGCAACATCATCTTCCCGGGCGGGGACTGGGAAGAGCGCTCCACTGGCCCGCGCGGCGATGCGTGGACCCGCTGGATCCGCCGCGAAGTCCCGCTGCAGCGTTTCGGGCGTCCGGACGAGATCGGATCAGCCGCTGCCTATCTGCTGAGCCCGCTGGCCAGCTTCATCACCGGCGCCATCCTGCCTGTGGATGGCGGCCAGACGAAGTAGGGAATGGCGAAATAAGCAATGGTGAGGTAGGCCTCAGCCCTCGTCGGTCACGTGGATCGACGGGTCCGGCTCCTGAATGCTCATCAGGTAGCTCAGCAAGAGGTCGGTGCTTTTCGGGCCGAACTGGAATTGCGGCATGTCCGGATGGCCGACTTTCAGGCCGTCGCGGAAATCCTCGGCCAGCGCATCGCCGTCATAATCGGCGAGGATATAGCGCAGCGCCGGGGCGTCGGTGCGGCGTGGATCTTCCTTGTCGATGCCGTGGCAATCGGCGCATTGGGACGAGGCGATCTGGCGGCCGAGCTCGACCTCCTCGGCGACGGGCAGGCCGGTCAGGCCCAGATTCTCCTCTGCCGTCACCTCGGCGATTTCCGCTTCATACGGCGAGGTTTGCACGCAGCCCATCAGGGGCAGGGACAGCGGAACAAGTGCATAGATCAGGCGGCGCATGGCGCTCTCCTTTACCGGACAAGAACCCATGATCGCGCGATGCGACGCCGAACGCAATTCGTGAATGTTACGGATATCACCCGGCTGTGGTTCCAGCCAGGTGAAGCCGGTCAACCGTCTGCAGGCTCAGGCTCCTGAATGCTCTTCAAGTAAGTCAGCAGCACGTCGGCGCCGAGCGGACCGAAATGGAATTGCGGCATGTCCGGGTGGCCGACCTTCAGGCCTTCCTCGAAATTGTCGTGCAGCGTGTCGGCATCGTAATTGTTGAGCACATGGCGCAGGGCCGGCGTGTCGGCGCGCAGCGCGTCCTGATGGTCGAGGCCGTGGCAGTTGGCGCAGACGGCAGAGGCAACCCCGCGGCCCTCGTCGATCTGCTGGGACAGCGGTGCCTTCTGGGATTCGCGGATTTCCATCGCTTCGCACCCGGCGAGTGCAAGCGGAATGAGAATCATACTCAGTTTACGCATTATGATACCTCCCGTTAAATATGGCCTCAGTGTCTCAGAGAAACGCCCTTCCGGCAATTGAGAAGGTTTACGGCCCGGCGGAAAGGCCGGACTTCCTGCGCCAGTCCCTCATCGCCTCTCCCCGACACGAGCCGGGCCACTCAGAAATCAGGAGAATTGCCCGAGCGCGACCAGCGCTTGTGGGCGAAGGTGCTGGAACGCAACTCACGCAGTTTTGATCCAATTAGGGCGACAAGGCCGTATAGGCGCTGTATGCCTCGGCAGACCAACAGGGAGAGGGAAGCCCATGTCAGATATTTCGCAGAATGGCGGCTGGCGCGGCCGGTTTTCGGCTTTTGCGCTTGCTTTCGCGATATTCGGAGTCTTGTGGTTCTTCATCGCCGCGGGCGGCACAAAGCTCGGCCTCTGGGACTGGCGGACTGGCTTTGGGACGCTGACCATGGGCTGGGGCCCGAAAATCGTCATGGCGGCGCTCGCGGTCTCCATGATCGCCATCATCGTTTCGCTGGTCATGGCGCCGCGCAAACGGCCCTTCATCCTGGCGCTGGCAGCCCTGCTTGTGTCCGGTCTCTCCATGGGACGCCTGTTTGCTGCTGGCGAGAACGCCAAGCGCTTGCCGCCGCTGCACGACATCCAGACCGACTGGACAAAACCAATCATGCCGACCCCGGCGCTGCTCTCGGCCCGGGCCTCGACAGGCGCCTATAACGAAATCGAGGAAGCCCCCGTCATTTCCGACGGTGCCAAAGGCAACTGGCCGGGCATGGAAGGGCGCCTTGTCTCCGAAGTGCAGGAACAGGCCGAGTTCGACCCTGACACTCAGAAAAAAGAAGTCGCGGCGCCTTACCCGCAGCTGGAGACGGTGATCCTGCCGGCCGTGCCGTTCGACATCGCCTATCAGGCTGCGCTGGAAACAGTGAACGACCGGGGCTGGACCATTGTCACGGCAGAGCCTGAAGAGGGCCGGATCGAAGCCACCGACACGACCTTCTGGTTCGAGTTCAAGGACGACGTGATGATCCGCGTGATGCCGGAAGGCGAAGGCGGCTCGCGCGTGGATGTCCGCTCTGTCAGCCGCGTCGGCCTGTCGGATCTCGGCGCCAACGCCAAGCGTGTGAAACTGTTCCTCGAAGATTTCGAAGCGCGGCTCTAGCGCCCTTCATTCAGGAAGGCGATGATCGCCTCCGGCAGCGCCGGGTCACCCACGGCGGATACGTGGGTGCCGGTGACCTGCTGGTATCGTGCGCCGGAGATGATCTGTGCCAGCGCTTCGCCGGATCCATTGTCCGTATCCTGATCGCCTGTGACCACCAGGACGGGCAGGTCGAATGTCTCCAGCAGGTCCCGCCCGGTATAGACCCGGGCCGACAGCGCGCCGAGATAGCCTTCCAGCGTGCCGCCGGTGGCTTTCGCCCGCGCGAGGATGGCTTTTGCACCGGGTGTATCTTCTCCGCGCATCGCGGACTCGATGGCCGCCCGGAAGCCGTCATTGCGGCTTGAATTTCTCTCATCAGCGACGGAGTCCCCAACACCGCCCAGGACAAGCCGGTTGCTGGATCTTGTCAGGAGCTCATAGCGCAGCGCGCTGATCGCACCCATGGAGTAGCCGACCACGGCATAGGGTGCGGCGCCGAGGTGTTTCATCAGGGCGATCTGGTCGCGGGCGATGGCATCACGCGGCCAGCTGGCGGGATCGTCCGGCACCGGCGAGGCGCCATGGCCGCGCATGTCCGGCGCGATGACGCGATAGCCTGCGTCCGCAATCTTCTGCGCAATGCCCGGCCGGACCCAGTTCGTGTCCGCATTCGCCGTGAAGCCGTGCAGCAACAGGACGACCGGCCCGTCGCCAAGCTCAAGATAGGAGATGGTGGTGCCGTCAAACGACTGGAAGGCATGGGTCTTGGGGGCTGTCATCTCGGTCTCCACTGGCGGGGAGGCGCATGCGGCTGGCTGGGCAGTCAGCGCAAGGCTGAGCATGACAGCGCTGATGGCTGTTTTCCGGCGCATGGATTGTCCTCCCGTTACGGGGAGTGTGCCGGGCCTTCACAGGTCAGGCAAGAGGCCGGCGGAGCCGTCACGGGCTTCTCCACGGAAGCCCGGATGGGCTAGGTCTTTGCGGGCTGGGGCTCCGCTGTATCGCCGAGCTTCAGCCAGCGCGCCGCCTGGGAAATCGTCCAGCCCTGTGTAATGAGAGACACCGTGACGATGACGAAGACGATGTTGAAGAAGCCGACGGTCACCGGCCCGGGTGCGATGACGGGATAGATCGCCAGCAGTACCGGCACCGCTCCGCGCAGGCCCACCCAGCTGAGGAACAAATTTTCCTTCAGCGAAAAGCCCATCCAGCTCACGCTGGCGAACACGGCCAGCGGGCGGGCGATCAGCATGAGCACTCCGGCGCAGGCAATCGCCGGCCAGAAATCCTTGAGCAGCGCGCTCGGTGTCACCAGCAGGCCGAGCATCAGGAACAGCACCATCTGGCATAGCCACTGGAAGGCCTCGTTGAAATCCTCGATCCGGTCGATCGGACGGTGCAGATAGGCCTTCAGCATAAACCCGGCGAGGTAGACCGCCAGGAATCCACTGCCCCCCAGAAGGGTGGTGCCCGCATAGATGGTCAGCGCGCCGGACAGGGTCATCGCCGGATAGGTGCCCATTGGCAGGCTCAATCGGTCTGTCAGCCAGGCGAGGAGCCGTCCGCCGCCAAGCCCTGCCACAAGTCCGATCCCGGCCTGCTGGGCGAGGAAGAGGGCAAAACCGGCAAGGTCCGTTGCCGTGCCTGCAGGCTGGGCTGCGACCAGCATGGTGAGCGAGACGGTGAGGAAAATGGCCATCGGGTCGTTGATCCCGGACTCCAGCATCAGCGTGTCCCGCAGTTTCCGGCGCAGGTTCACGCCGCTTTGCTGCACCAGAAGGAAGGTCGCCGCGGCATCTGTCGAGGCAACGGCGGCGCCCAGCAGCAGGCCCTGCAGCCAGGGCAGGTTCAGGATGAAGATGGCGGCAATTCCTGTCACGGCGCCCGTGATCAGTACACCGAGCGTAGCCAGGCTGATGGCGGGAATGCCCGCCGTGCGGAAGACCGAACGCTCGGCCTCCAGCCCGCCGGCAAACAGGATGACCGCGAGCGCCACACTGCCCAGATCAAAGGCCAGACCGAAATTGCTGAACTGTATTCCGCCCGGGCCATCTTCCCCAAGCAGCATGCCGATGACGAGGGCCAGGAGCAGGAACGGCGCACCCGCCCGGCGCGCCAGCGGCATCATGGCAAAGCTGGTAAAGACGACCAGGCTGCAAAGGAACAGGAATAGCGCCAACCGGGCCGCCTCTCTCGGATTTCGGGATACTGGAGAGATGGGACACCCACAGGAAAAATCCAATCCCGTCAGGGGTGTTTCAGGTCAGTATGTGCCCGGCAGAACACAAAATTCTGCAGCTGAGGGCGCTTTCGGGGCCAGCGCTTCGCGTCCGGCGTTATCAGGTCGCCGGACGGGTCAGTGTCAGCTCCTGAGCCAGTCCTTTGGCGAAGGCTGTCTTGCGATGCGAGATGCCGACCTTGCGTGTGCCTGTTTCCACGTCGCGCAGGGGCAAAACCGTGATGTCGTCACGCCCGTCTCCATGCGAGCGGGGCACAAACGCGATGCCGAGCCCGGCCGCCACCAGCTCCAGCAATTGGCTGTCATTCATGGCCTGCGCGACAGGAGACGCGAGGGACGGGACGAGCTGCATATGATCCGCATTCGGGCAATAGGGCCGGTGGATCAGCGGATACTCCTGCAGATCGGCCAGATGCAACCCGGACAGGGCGGCGAGTGGGTGGAAACGCGCAACAGCAACGCAGAAGGGTTCTTCCGTCAGGGGGATGAACGCATGATTTCCCGGAACGCAGGCTTCGGACAAATAGGCGATATCGCTGTCTTCTGCGGTTTCGGTGAAGCTGAAGGTCAACGTCGCGGATTTGCGGCGGACGCGGCTCAGGTCTGGCGCGATCCCGTGAACCAGAACATCAGGCGCGCAATGAAAGCGGACGGTCTGCTGCGGCAGGTCGCGCAGGCGGTCTTCCAATGTCGAGAGATGG
The DNA here is from genome assembly GCF_003263315.1 of Hyphomonas sp. GM-8P. NCBI lineage: Bacteria > Pseudomonadati > Pseudomonadota > Alphaproteobacteria > Hyphomonadales > Hyphomonadaceae > Hyphomonas > Hyphomonas sp. GM-8P. The sequence continues at coordinate 10,255 of NZ_AWFE01000001.1, read as the reverse complement.
GTGACGCTCTGCTCGGCATCGGAATAGAGCCGGCGTGCCAGCGCCGTCGGCGTCAGGCCGGATTTCGACCGCTGAAACAAAGGGGCGCTCAGCGTTTCTTCCAGCTTCTGGATCGCCGCGGACACGGTCGGCTGGCTGACGCCGTTTGCGCGGGCGGCCTGGCTGAAGGTGCCGGTCTCGAAGGCACTGGTGAAGTAGCGCAGTGTGGTCAGATCAATCATAGGCAATAACTATATTAAACATATATATAATAGCAATAGCCTAGACTTCTGCGCGGTCGCATATGGAAGGCATCACAGCGAAAGGAGCTTTGATCATGCAACCGACCCTTACCAAAACAACAGAGACGACCATTGGGCAGGTACTTTCCAGGTTCGCTGCCGGCGATCCGTCACTCTTCGAACTGATTGCGGACGACGTCGATTTCCGCATCGACCACTTCCGCGACGAAGCGGATACGAGCTGGCAGCTGGCAAATTCCCGTGAAGCCCTGATGGGTGTGATGGTCCAACTCAGCCAGGACGTCTTTCCAAAAGGCACTGAAGCGCTGGGAATTGATGTCTTCGCATTGGGAGATGGCTGGCATCTGACACGCTTCAATCAGCGCTTCTTTTACGGTGAAAGACAGCGCGATGTGACCAGCGTTACGTTCATTATCTCACATGAGACGGACGGCATGTTGGATTTCTTCCGTGAGACCGTGACGAATATTGTGAACGTCTAGCGGTCCTTCGGGTCCAGCGCGTCGCGCAGGCCGTCGCCGATGAAGTTCAGGCAGAGCAGGGTGACGGCCATCGTCCCGGCCGGGGCGAGCAGCATCCAGGGCTTCTCTTCCATCCGCGCCGCGCCATCGGAAATCAGCACGCCGAGCGAGGTCAGCGGCTCATTCACGCCGAGGCCGAGGAAGGAGAGGAAGCTCTCTGCCAGGATCACGACCGGGATGGTCAGGGTCACGTAAACGGCCACAGGACCGATCACGTTCGGCAGGATGTGGCGCAGGATGATCGCGCGGCGGCTGACACCGGCGGCGCGGGCGGCCTCGATGAACTCCTTGCCTTTGATGGCGAGGGTCTGGCCGCGAACGATCCGTGCCATGGTCAGCCATTCAATCGCGCCGATGGCGGCGAAGATCAGGAAGATGTTCCGCTCGAACACGGTCAGCAGCAGGATGACGAAGAAGATGAAGGGCAGGGCGTAGAGCACGTCCACGATGCGCATCATGAAATTGTCGACCCGGCCGCCGAGATAACCGGCGGTGGCGCCCCAGGTGACGCCGATGACGAGGCTGACCGCGGTCGCGACAACACCGACCATGAGCGAGATGCGCAGGCCGATCATCAGGCGGGCCATCAGGTCGCGTCCCTGCAGGTCCGTGCCAAGGATGTGCATATTCTCGAAAGTCGGGGCAATCGCGCGTGCCCCCGAGATCGCGCGATAGTCGTGTACCCAGACCATCGGGCCGATGATTGCGATGACAACCAGCACGCCCAGCACCCACATGGAGGCCACAGCGGCCTTGTTGTGGAAGAGGCGCGCGCGGGCGTCATCCCAGAGGGAGCGGCCGCCGGCGATGGCCTGGTTCACAGGTTCCACGCGGCCGGTGGGATCGAGAAGCGGGTCAGCCTGGCTCATCAGTCGTACTTCACTTTCGGATCGAGCACCGCGTAGAGGATGTCGGCGACGAGGTTCAGGATCACGATCAGGCCGGCGTAAACGATGATCGCGCCCATCACGAGCGTATAGTCACGGTTCAGCGCGCCATTGACGAAGTAGGAGCCGAGCCCCGGTAGGCCGAACACCTTCTCGATCACGACCGAACCGGTCATGACCCGCGCCATGGCCGGGCCGGCATAGGAGATCAGAGGTAGCAGCGCGGCAGGCAGCGCATGGCGGGCGATCACCTGGCGCTCTGACAGGCCCTTGGAGCGGGCGGTGCGGATATGGTTGGAGCGCATCGTCTCAATGATCGAGGCGCGCATCAGGCGGGAGATGATGGCGATCTGCGGCAGGGCCAGCGTGATGACCGGCAGGGTCATGTTGTGCCAGCTCATGCCGATATTGGGGTAAGTGCCGAGGCCGCCCACGGCAAATATGCCGGCACCAAGCGCGAAAATAAGGATCAGGATCGGCCCGGTCACAAAGGTCGGAATGGATATTCCGAACATTGCGAGGCCCATGACGCCATAATCTGCCGAGGAGTTTTGCCTGAGCCCCGCAAATACGCCCAGCAATGTGCCAAGTGTTATGCCCAGGATCATTGCCAGGGAGCCGATAGCCAGGGAAATGGGCAGGCCGTCGGCGATCAGGTCATTCACGCTCTTGCCGAGCGTCTTGTAGGAGGGGCCGAAATCGCCCTGAAGGACGCCGCCGACATAGTCGAAATATTGCTCATGCAGAGGCTTGTCGAAGCCGAATTTGGCGGCGATGGCCTTCTCGGTGGCCGCTGGGAGCTTGCGTTCCCCGTCAAATGGCCCGCCAGGCGCCGCACGCATCATCAGGAAGGCCATGGTGATGATGGCCAGCATGGTGGGAATGGCGATCAGCAGGCGGCGGGCGGTGTAGCCCCACGGGATCCGGCTGAGGGCGCGCTGCAGGGTGGACAAGGGCAAATTTCCGTCGTTGTTGCAGGGCCATAGCGAAAAGGTGTTCCGCCAAAACCTTGGCAGAACGGATATCCTTCCTTAGCTAGGTATCCGAATCGATCAAGACCGTCTCAACAGACAGGACCCTCCCAAATGGCTGATATTCGCCGCGTTACAGACGCATTCGCCGTTGCTCCGCAAATTTCCGAAAAAGACGTTGAGGAAATCGCTGCAGCCGGTTTCAAGACCATCATTGCCAACCGGCCGGACGGGGAAGGCGGCATCGAACAGCCGCGCATGGGGCCGATCCGGGCGAAGGCTGAAGCGCTTGGGCTGACCTTCGTCGCGCTGCCGTTTTCTGGCGCTCCGACGCCTGAAATCGTCGAGCGCATGGGCGGAATCCTCAATGAGGCCCCTCAGCCTGTACTGGCTTATTGCCGCACCGGAACGCGCTGCATCACGGCCTGGGCGCTGACCCATGCGGGTCAGGGCACCGGGCAGGAAATCGTCGACGCTGCTGCAGGTGCGGGCTACGATCTTTCCAGTATCGAATCACTGCTCTAAGGGCAGTTCCGTATGGCCGGTGATCACAAATGCGCCGCATTAAGTGTGTTGTCAGTGAGCTGGCGGCGTGCGAGGCAGGAAACCGGCCGCGAACCGTGCTTAAGTGTACTGTTCGCCAGTCAGGAGAGTACGGAATGACAGACCGGTTGTGGCTGACCGATTTCAAGTACGATGACGGCGCGATGCTGGTGAAGAAAACCGGTGCCCGCATTCCGCTCACCTTGTCGCTGATAAACGACGTCTTCACCTGGCTGGCATTCTACGGAGCGGCACAATCCTGGCGCATCTGGCGCCGGATCGAGGGCCACAAGCGCCCGACCATCGCTTTCTACCCGGACAAGCCACGCCCCTGGTACTTTATCTGGCCAGTGATGCACGTTTCCGGTGCGAAGCTGATCGACGATGTCACCAAGGCCGACATTGTCATGCAGTTCGACGATTGTACCGAAACGAACAACAAGCTGCCGGACGTCAAGGAAGGCGCACGCCTCGTCAATTTCGAATGCCATGACGTGTCCAAGTCAAAGGTCGGCGTCGCCTTCGAAAAGGCCGCGGGCTATTCGCTCGCAGTTGATCCGACGACTTACACGGGCCGGATGGTGGAAAAATCCGAACTGAACGCCGCCCATGACGGGCGGGTTCTGGAGGGGCCGCTGGACGAGGCGGTGCCCGGCAAGTGTTATCAGGTCCTCGTCGACAACGAGATTGAAGGTGGCCTGGTGGAAGACCTCCGCTGCTGCCTCGTGAACGGGTCTCCGGTCGTTGTCTTCCGCAAGCGCAGGCCGCTGGAACGGCGTTTTGCAAACGAGAATGCAGAGGTGCTGCTCGACGAACCTCGCAATTGTTACACGGCGGATGAAATCACCGTGATCGAACGCTTTGCGAAGGAAATGGGACTGGACTGGGGCGGCATTGATTGTCTACGTGATCGCAACAGCGGACGACTCTATATCGTCGATGCGAACAAGACCGACATGGGCCCGCCGGTTGCCTTGAAGCTTGGTTCCAAGCTGAGAGCGACCCGTCGTATGGCGCAGGCTTTCGGTACACGGTTCGCACCGAAGCGGCGATAGGATATGTCTGCAGGCTGAATATCGAGAGACTGCACATGGCCATCCCTTATATCAAGGATATCGAATTCGAATACGGCGTCGTCCAGCAGATGACCCCGCTGATCCGCCGCGTGATCGCGAACAATCCCGGCCCGTTCACCTATGTCGGTACCGGGGTCTACATTATCGGCCATGGTGAAGTGGCCGTGCTCGATCCGGGGCCGGAGCAGCCAGAGCATTTCGAAGCCCTGAAAAAGGCGCTGGAAGGCGAAACGGTTACCCATGTGCTGGTCAGCCATGGCCACTCCGATCATTCGCCGCTGGCGCAGCCGCTGGCCGAATGGGCAGGCTGCAAGACCTATGCGAAGAATTGCGGTGTGCCGACGGCCAAGGGCGAACTGGGCAGTGCAGACGATCTCGGCTTCATGCCGGATGTGAAGGTCGGCGACGGCGATGTCATCTCAGGCCCTGGCTGGACGCTGGATGTCATCGAAACGCCCGGTCACACCTGCAACCATCTCTGCTTTGGCCTGCGCGAAGAGAATGCCTGCCTGTCGGGCGACCATATCATGGGCTGGTCCACCACAGTCGTCGCGCCGCCGGACGGCGACATGGGTGACTATATGCGCAGCCTTGAGAAGATCCGTGGGATGAAGTTCGACTCGCTCTACCCGACGCATGGTGACCCGGTGAAGGGCAAGGATTTCGTCGAGCACTTCATCACTGAATATGCCGAGCACCGCCGCGAGCGTGAACGTGCGATCCTGCACCATCTTTCCGAAGGGGAGAACCTCATCCCCGAAATGGTGAAAGAGATGTACAAGGACGTCGACAAGCGTCTCCATCCGGCGGCGGCCATGTCGGTGCTGGGCCACATGATCGAGCTGGTGAAAACCGGCCGCGTGACCACGCCGGACGAAAAGCCGACCGTGCGTTCCCACTTCGAGCTGGTGCGTTCTGCGGCCTGATCCTGCCTAGCGCACGCTGAGGCCGATCCGCCTTCCTGCCGAAAGATAATTTGCGGCGGCCACGATGGAATCCGCGTCGATCATGAAGTGTCGGTAGAGGTCGTCGATCGTGCCGGTCTGCCCGAAATGTTCGACGCCCAGCGGCGCGGTGCGGTGACCCATCACAGACCCGATCCAGGCAAGTGTCGCGGGGTGGCCATCGGTCACCGTGATCAGCGTCGCGTCGCGTGGAACGTCCGCCATCAGACGTTCGATCTGGCTCGTCGCCTCCCGGTGGCCGCGGGCACGCGCCCGGCGCGCCGCCGTCCAGCCGGAGTTCAATCGGTCGGCTGAGGTGATCGCCAGCACGCCGATATCGCGCCGGTCGTTTCCGATGCGGCCTGCGGCCTCAATGGCTTCCGGGGCAACACAGCCCTGATAGGCGATGACGACTTCGCAATTCGGGCCCGGGTCACGGAGCCAGTAGGCGCCGTCCACGACGCCTTGCCGGAACGCCTGATCGTCCCGCGCTTTCAGGCCCAGCTGTTCCAGCGGGCGTGTGGTGAGGCGAAGATAGACTGAGCCGCCGGTCTCATCGCGCAGCCAGGTGCGTTCGTCCGGATCATTCTCGCCGCTGCGCTGGAGATAGTCGAAGCTCCAGTCCATGATGATGGAAAGCTCGTCGAGATAAGCCGGTTCGAAACTGACAAGGCCATCCTGGCTCATGCCGATCAGCTGGGCGCCGATGGATTGGTGTGCGCCGCCCTCCGGTGCCAGTGTTACCCCCGACGGCGTGCCGGCGATGATGAAGCGGGCGTCCTGGTAACAGGCATAATTCAGCGCATCGAGGCCGCGTGCCACGAATGGATCATACACCGTGCCGATGGGGATCAGCCGCTCACCGAACAGTGAGTGCGACAGGCCCGCTGCGCCAAGCAGCAGGAACAGGTTCATCTCCGCAATGCCGAGCTCGATATGCTGGCCTGCGGGGGAGAACTGCCATTTCTGTGTCGAGGGGATGCGCTGCTGACGGAACGTGTCTTCCTTCTCCGTCCGGGCAAAGAGGGAACGCCGGTTCACCCATGGGCCGAGATTGGTGGAGGAGGTCACATCCGGCGAGGTCGTCAGGATGCGGTCTGCAATCCCGCTCTCGCCTTTGGCCAGCGTGTCGAGGATCTTCCCGAACCCAGCCTGCGTGGAAAGCGTGCGGTCATCGAGGAATACCGGGCCGGGGCTTTCCACTTTCGGCGCGGTGAAGCGGCGCGGGCCCGCCTCGAAGAAGGGGGCGCGGCCGAGGAATGTCTCCAGCGCAGCCTTGTCTTCGACGGTCGCCAGTTTCTCCCATTCCTCGCCTTCCGGCACGCCCATGCGGCTCTGGAAGTCTGCCATCTGGGCCGGGGTCATCAGGCCGGCATGATTGTCCTTGTGACCTGCCAGCGGCGTGCCCCAGCCCTTGATTGTGTAGGCGAGGAAGACGGTTGGGCGGTCGTCGGTGATACTGTCGAAGGCCTCGGTCAGCGTTTCGAGGCACTGGCCGCCGAGATTGTTCATCAGGGCGTTCAGTTCTTCATCGCTGCGCTTTGACAGCAGGGCAGAGACATCGCCCTGGTCGCCAAGGTCGTCCATCAGGCGTTTACGCCACGCTGCGCCGCCCTGATAGGTCAACGCCGAATAATCCGCATTCGGACAGGACTGGATCCAGCTTTTCAGCGCTTCGCCGCCCGGTTCTTCGAAAGCGGCCCTTTGCAGGGCGCCGTGGCGCAGCACGACGACGCGCCAGCCGAACGCCTTGAAGATCGACTCGATCTTTTCCCACAGGCCCTCATGCACTACGCCATCGAGGCTCTGGCGGTTATAGTCGATGATCCACCAGGTGTTGCGCAGCTCATGCTTCCAGCCTTCCTGAAGGCACTCATAGACATTGCCTTCGTCCAGCTCCGCATCGCCCACCAGCGCGACCATCCGGCCGAGCGGGCGCTCAGCCGCCCAGTCCTTGGCGGCAAGATAGTCCTGCACGATGGAGGCGAACGCCGTCTCCGCCACGCCGAGGCCGACGGAACCGGTGGAGAAGTCCACATCGTCCACGTCCTTCGTGCGGCTGGGATAGGACTGCGCGCCGCCATAGCCGCGGAAGCTCTTCAGCTTGTCCAGCGTCTGGTTGCCCATGATGTACTGCATTGCGTGGAAGACAGGCGAGGCGTGCGGCTTCACCGCCACACGGTCTTCCGGGCGCAGCGTGTGGAAATAGAGCGCGGTCATGATCGAAACCATCGACGCGCAGGAGGCCTGGTGCCCGCCCACTTTCACATCGCCTTCGCCTTTCGGGCGCAGGTGATTGGCATTGTGCACCATCCAGGCTGAAAGCCAGAGCAGGCGTTGCTCGAGGGTTTTCAGATGATCCAGCTCGTTCGGCATGTCCGTTTCCCTTTACCACATAACCGCCCATTGGACGCGGCGGGTGTTCTGTCGTGTCCGGGCCATTGTGCTTGGGAAGATTACCATCTGTGCCGTAGGAAATCCCACTAATTCACATTGCCTTTTGGTCGTCTGGCTATGTATTTACCTATGAATATTGATTTCTGAGGTTAAAATGACTGCTCTGGATAAAATTGACATCAGAATTCTCGATTCCCTGACTGAGCAGGGCCGGATCAGTATTTCCGATCTGTCTTCCGCGGTCGGCCTGTCGCAGACGCCGACGGTGAACCGTATTCGCAAACTGGAAGAAATGGGTGTGATCCAGGGTTACCAGGCGCACCTGTCAGAGGCGCTGCTGGGCGGCGCCTTCTCGGTCTTCACCTGGGTGTCTCTGGTCGATCAGAAGCGCGAGACTCTGTCCGTCTTCGAGAAGACGATGGAGGAATCGCCTGAAGTCATGGATTGCTATCTCATGACGGGAGACGACGATTATCTGCTTCGCATCGCCGTGGACGGGCTGGACGAGTTCGAGCGCTTCCTGACTGAGCGGCTGGCCGGCCTGTCGGAAGTGCGCAGCATCAAGTCCAGCTTCGCCCTGCGCCCTGTGGTGCAGAAGCGCCGCCCGCCGGAACTCTCCCGGCAGGTGCAGGCCAATCAGACCCAGGCGCGGAAGTGAGATTCCGCTGCGCGGCCTACATCGCAGTGTCGCGCAGTTCCGAGAGTTCCGGATATTCCGGATCGCGCTTTTCGATCCGGGCCTTGAAGGCTTCAGCCATGTGCGGCGGCGGGAACATCGCGGCGTTCCAGACGCCGATATAGTCCAGCGTGTCGGCAGTGTTGTGGTCGCGGCCATAATTGATCAGCACCTTGCAGCCGGTGACGGCCAGCGGGCTGTTGGCGGCGATCTCGCGCGCGACACCCATCACGGCTTCCATCATCTCTTCATGCGTGTCGAAGACGTCATTGACGAGACCGATTTCCTTCGCCTTGGCGGCAGGCAGGCGCATGCCGGTATAGGCCATCTGCTTGACCCAGCCTTCAGGGATGTAGCGCTGAAGGCGCGGGAAGGTGCCGACGTCCGCCGTCATGGCGATATTGGTTTCCATGATGGAGAAGAAGGCGTCCTTGGTGCACCAGCGGATGTCGCCGGCGGAGATCATGTCCACCGCGCCGCCGATCACGCCGCCGTGCAGCGCGAACAGAACCGGCATGCGGGCCTCTTCCATGCAGCTGAAGCTGTGCTGGATGTGCTTGATGTTGGACCGCAGGGCCTCGGCCATGATGTAGCGGTCATGCTTGGGCGCATCGCGGTCGCCGGTGAAGACGGTCGTGTCCATGCCGCCGGAGAAGTGCTTGCCGGTGGACGAGATCACGATCACCCGCGCGCGGGCATTGTTGTCGATGTCGTGGATGATTTCCGGCAGTTCATTCCAGAACGCCTTGTTCATCGTGTTCAGCGCCTCAGGCCGGTTCATCCGGATGTGGGCGATCTTGTCTTCGATGGTGACTTCAAAACACTCGTAGGCCATGCGTTTCCTCCTGTTTGGAAGGAACCTTAGCAGCGGGCCCCGGCCCGGCCAGACATGACGGCGGGTCAGGTTTAAAGGTCAGGCGGTGACGGCTTCGGCCCGGTTCGGCCGCATCAGGAGTCGGACGATGGCTTCGTCCACGCTGATCTCGCCTTCGATCACGGCGGCGACGGCATCTGAAATCGGCATTTCCACGCCATGCTTCGCCGCCAGCTTCCGGAGCACTGGTGCTGTGGCAACGCCTTCGGTCACCGCATTCCGCGCGCCGAGGATGCTCTCCAGCGACTCGCCTTTGCCGAGTGCCATGCCGCAGCTCATGTTACGGCTGGTCTCCGAGGAGCAGGTCAGCACGAGGTCACCGAGGCCCGAGAGGCCCGCCAGCGTTTCCCGCTCCGCGCCGAGCTTCAGGGCGAGCCGGGTCATCTCTGCGCTGCCGCGGGCAATCAGGGCCGCATGGGCCGAACGGCCGAGGCCTTTGCCGAGGGCAATGCCGCAGGCGATGGCCAGCACATTCTTCACCGCGCCGCCGACTTCGGCGCCCAGCAGGTCATGCGCGAGGTAGGGCCGGAAAGTGGGGGTCGAGATTGCGGCGATCAGTTCGGTGCCAAGCTTTTCGTCATCAATGGCGAAAGTCACTGCTGTCGGCAGGCCCTGAGCGACATCGATGGCAAAGCTCGGGCCGGACATCACCGCCGGCACCGCATCCGGCAGTTCGTCCTTCAGCACCTGCGTCATGAACTCGCCGGTCGCCAGTTCAATTCCTTTGGAGCAGAGCACGACCGGCGTGCCGGGCTTCAGCGTGCCTTTCAGCGCCTTCAGCGTGGCACGTGTGTGCTGGGCCGGGGCGACGGCGAAGACGGCGTCCATACCGGCAAGGTCGGCAAGCTCACTCGTCGCTTTCAGGGCAGGCTTGAGCGGCACGCCGGGGAGGAACACGGTGTTCTCGTGCGCGGTGTTGATCGCCTCTGCCACATCCGTCTCGCGGCACCAGATCAGCACATCCTGCCCCTCGCGGGTCAGCATCTGTGCGATGGCGGTGCCCCAGGCCCCGCCGCCGATCACGCCGAACTTCTTGAAATGCGTTGTCATGCCCGGAATTTGGGCGAAACCGTCAGTCTGGGCAAGCCGCAGAGATCAGAGGCGGGATCAGAGGCGGGATCAGA